>CALGGL010000326.1 GCA_937915975.1 uncultured Lachnospiraceae bacterium
ATTGAGGATTATATGACTGCCAATGGAATAAATGATATTAATGAATTAATCGGATGTGTTAAGTAGATATGGCTATATTTAATAAAAAAAAGAAATATTATTTTTCGGATGATTCGATAGCATCCGATACGATAATTGCATTTGTACTTGGGGGAATTTCATTTATTGCCGAGCTTGCCGGAATCATTTCCTCCATAAGAACAAAGGGAAATGTTCCGGAATTTATGGGAGTTTTATATGCCTGTGCAATCTTGCTTTCCTTATGTGGCATTGCCTTTGCATGGTTTGGTATGAACGCTCAGGAAGGGGGAGTAAAGAGCAAGCGCTGGTCGCTTTCGTTAAATATTTTTACGCTCCTTATACCTTTGTTTATGATTGGATTATATGTTTTTATCGACTGATGCAAAGTGAGTAATATGGATTATTTTCAGATTTGGATATATTAATTGTTAAAGGACACATTTTATATGGATGAACGACTGAAAAAGCAACTGGATTTTTTACTTGAAATTGATAAATCAAAAGAAATTATAAGACAGACATATCTTTCCGATGGCTCACGTAAGGAAAATGATGCAGAGCATAGCTGGCATCTTGCTGTTATGGCAATTCTTTTATCGGAATATTCAAAGGAAGAGATAGATGTTTTAAAAACAGTTTCCATGGTGCTTATCCATGATCTGGTCGAGATAGATGCCGGAGACACATATGCTTATGATACGGAAGGCAACAAAACCAAGCACGAAAGGGAGCTTAAGGCGGCAGACAGGATATTTAATCTTCTTCCCGAAGATCAGGCAGGTAAGATGAGAGCCCTTTGGGAAGAGTTTGAGCGCGGAGATTCACCTGAAGCAAGGTTTGCGGCAGCACTTGATAAGACTCAGCCTGTAATACTTACGGATAAGCAGGGAGGCAAATCGTGGATTGAACATGGTGTTAAGAAAAGTCAGATATCAAAAAGAACAGAGCATGTAAGGGATGGAGCCGAGGTGCTTTCCCATTTTGTTGAGGAAGCAATAGAAAGAAATGTAAGTAAAGGACTTCTTTTAGATGAGTAAGCTGATTATGAAGATAAAAATATGAGAAAAAAATAGTATAGTATAAACACAGTAAAAAGTAGGAGAGTTATAAAAATGGAAGATGACATCAGGGAGAGAATTAACCTAAGTATAGGAAGAATCAGATATATTGAAAAGGATGCATACAGTGCAAGGTTTAAGGCATATTTTAAGGAGGTCGCTGACTTTATAGTATATGCCTATGACAATATTCCTAAGGCAAAGAAAGTAAACAGACTTAGCTTTAATGAGCTTTATGAAATTAATCAGGAGTTATACGATGATATACTGACGGATAATTATCCGACAAGCTTTGCCAATCCGGATTATGCCGTGGAATTTCTCGGAGAGGAATTCGGTAGAATTCTTGCATTTTTATATTATGAAATTCGAGGAATAATCCCTTATCTTTATGAGGATAGATATGAAGAATTCGCATCCGTAATCGAGCTTTTTCTTGAGGTTTATAATGTTTTTCTTGATCCGGAGACCGCAAGCTACAAGTATGTCCGTGATGCTATATATTATCATATGTATGACTATGCGGATGTGACGGTGGAAAGAAGAACGCTCGAAACCGTAAGCCCTGATTTTACATTTGCCACAGATATTATTATGAACAGTGATTTGACTGATCTTAGATATCTTTTTAAATACGGTGAGTATATAAGCGAAAATGAGACCAAGACTGCCGAGTTTTTGAATAAGCTTTCTGAAACCGAAGTAAGGTCTATGGCAAAAACCTATGTGGATGGATTTATTAATGGATTTAAAACCATGGGTATAGATATTTCAAATAAAAGAAGCGTAAATATCAGATATTCCATCGGTCAGGAAAGAATGGTACGATATGCGATTGAAATGTTTAAGGAGCATAATTTAAGCCCTGTAATATTCAGATATGCAACGAGTCGAATTAACAGAAGACTTACCATAAGAACCGGTTTTGTTTCCACATTTGCCAATCAGCAGTATGAATATGACCACAGAATGGATGAGGCGGTGTTTACAGATAAGGCTTTGCTTGAAAGAAAGCTTGAGGTTATAGAAGATACTTATAAGAAAAATGAAAAGCTTGCAAAGGAATATGCAGGTCCGGCAGTTATAGAAACCTTTGGTGAGAAACCGTTTAAGCCTGTAATTAAAAATAATGTCATCAAGCTATCCGAAAAACAACAAAAGGCGGTACTTGACTATCAGACCAAGTCGGCTAATATAACCAACAAATATATTCCGAGGGATAAGTACAGTTTTACAATAATTGCTTATCCTGTTCCGGAAATCGGTGATAATTTTGAGGATATATTTGCTGAGGTTGTAAAGGTAAATACTCTTGATAACGAGCTTTATAAGAACATTCAGGAGCATATAATTAATGAACTTAATAAGGCATATTATGTACATGTTAAGGGTACGAATAAAAATAAAACAGATATTAAGGTAATGCTTCATAAAATAAATCCGGAAAGAGAGACAAACTTTGAAAACTGTCTTGCAGATGTAAATATTCCGCTTGGTGAAGTATTTACTTCACCGGTATTAACAGGAACAAACGGTATTCTTAATGTAAGTGAGGTATATCTTAATGAATTAAAATATACAAATCTTTGCATAGAATTTAAGGATGGAAAAATGTTTAAGTATTCCTGTGATAATTTTGCAAAGGAAGAGGACAATAAGGCGTTTATAGAAGAAAATCTTATGTTTAACCATGAAACTCTTCCGATAGGGGAATTTGCAATCGGAACCAATACGGTTGCTTATGTTATGGCAAAAAGATTTAATATTCTTCACAGACTGCCTATTCTGATTGTAGAAAAAATGGGACCTCATTTTGCGGTTGGTGATACCTGTTACAGCTACAGTGAGGATATGAAGCTTTATAATCCTGACGGTAAGGAGATAATAGCAAAGGACAATGAATGTTCTGTTTTAAGAAATTCAAAGGATAAAACGGAGCGTGAGAAAGCATATTTCAACTGTCATACGGATATAACAATTCCTTATGAGGAAATAGGAAGTATTGCAGCGGTACACCCTGACGGAAAAGAAGTTTTAATAATAGAGAACGGAAGATTCGTACTTCCGGGTACCGAAAAGCTTAATGAAGCTTTCGGATAAACAGGTCTATTTTAAGATGGAGGAGAAAATATGGATAATCAGTTAAATAACCAAAATCAGTATAATAATCAGCAGGGATATCCACAGCAGGGATACGTACAGCCTGACATAGGAGCAACCCAGCCCGTAACACAGTCGTATGGACAGCCGGGATACGGACAGCCTGACATAGGAGCAACCCAGCCCGTAACACAGTCGTATGGACAGCCGGGA
>CALGGL010000327.1 GCA_937915975.1 uncultured Lachnospiraceae bacterium
ACATTCTCTTGGTATGGTGCTTCAGGATACGCATCTATTTACTGCGTCCGTTATGGACAATATAAGATACGGAAAGCTGGATGCAACCGATGAAGAGGTATATGCTGCGGCAAGGCTTGCAAATGCGGACGGATTTATTAAAAGACTGCCGGATGGATACAATACCGTGCTTACGGGAGATGGGGCAAACTTAAGCCAGGGACAGAGGCAGCTTCTTGCCATTGCTCGGGCAGCGATTGCCAATCCGCCGGTTCTTATACTTGATGAAGCTACATCTTCGATTGATACACGAACTGAAAAAATTGTTCAAGCAGGTATGGATGGTCTTATGAAGGGAAGAACCACCTTTGTAATTGCACATAGACTCTCGACAGTTAGGAACAGTGATTGTATAATAGTACTTGAGCATGGTCGTGTAATCGAAAGAGGTCATCATGATGAGCTTATAGAAAAGAAGGGAAAATATTATCAGCTTTATACGGGTAATGCGGTGGGATAATATTTTATGTAAAGTCGAAAATAAAGATTGAATATGGCTTTTTAGGGGAGATAAGATGTCTGAGAGTGTCGCTAAGAAGAAAAAAAGAATATTTGATATAATTCAGATTGGTAACAGGAAGGATATGCCGAGTACTGCCTTTGACATATTTATTGTTGTTGTTATTTTGGTCAATCTTTTTATAACTATATTTGATACCTTTGATGAATCAGCTCCTTATACTGATATACTTGACAGGCTTGAGCTTGTAACCATAATTATTTTTACGGTTGAATATATCTTAAGAGTCTGGACCGCCGAATATCTTTATCCTAAAAAAGATTTCTGGAAGGCTAAGCTTAAGTTTATATTTTCATTTAACGGAATTGTTGACCTGCTTACCTTTTTCCCGTACTATCTTCCGTTTTTCTTCCCTGCAGGTGCGGTTGCCTTCAGGATGCTTAGGGTTGTAAGGATATTCAGATTATTTAGAATAAATAGTCAGTATGATGCGTTTAATGTTATTTTAAATGTCTTAAATGAAAAAAAGAATCAGTTGGTTTCTTCGATTTTTTTGATAGTTATGCTTATGATAGCATCCTCGCTTTGTATGTACAGCATCGAGCATAATGCACAGCCGGAAGCATTTAAAAATGCATTTTCGGGTATCTGGTGGTCGGTGTCAACCTTGCTTACCGTTGGTTACGGCGATATATATCCTATAACCACTCTCGGTAAATTTATGGCAATCGTTATAGCGTTTCTGGGTGTCGGTATGGTGGCTATACCAACAGGTATTATTTCCGCCGGATTCGTTGAACACTATTCAAAGATTAAGCAATTGGCACTTTCAGCAGAGGAAAACGACATACATTTTATTACAATTCTGATTGGTGACAATCATAATCTTAAGAATGTTATGGTTAAGGATGCCAATCTACCGCAGGGATTGATTCTCGCGCTTATAGTTCGCAACGGAGAGGTTGTTGTACCTAAGGGCGATATAAAAATCCTTAAAGGAGACAGACTTGTAATAGGTGCGGAAAGATATGTTGATGAGGTAGGAGTAAGACTAAGAGAGGTGCTTATCAAGGAAGAACATCCTTGGGTAGGTATTCAGATAAAGGATTTGGATATTTCAAGACTTACTACAATTGTTATGATAAGACGAAGAAATAAAACCATTATTCCTACCGGGCAGACTATGATTAAAAACGGCGATGTGGTTACTTATTATTCAAAGAAACAGGATTCGGATGTTGAAGGTAAGGGATAACATCGAAAAATAATTTAATAAAAATTAATAAGTCAATCGCTTGAAACATATTTTGGGGTGTGTTAAAATGTGAAAAATAAGCAATGTGATATTAAGGGTTATTTATTGAGAAACTATTGTTAAATGCTGTATAAGCATATTTAAATTCCGATTGATGAGGGAGAGAAGGGGATTTTATGAAAAAAAATAACAAAGGTTTTTCACTGGTCGAGCTTATTATCGTTATAGCTATCATGGCGATACTTGCCGGTGCTATAGCACCTGCGCTTATCAGATATATTGATAAGTCAAGAAAATCTAATGATGTTTCTGCTGCAAAGACTATAAAAACAGCAGTTGAAACTGCATTATCATATGAAAAAACATTTGAGCTTTTGACAACAGGTGATACAACTACAACAACAGATGCAGACGGCAATTCCATATCATACGCCGGTTATATTGAGATTACACCAAATATTCCTGATAATGGTTATGGTAATAACGGAATTTTAATTGTTCAGGCAAACGGTGCTGATACCGATGCTGCCGCACTTCAGAGTACTTCTGAAGAAATCGCCAATAATCTTGGTGAACAAACTCCGAGAATAAAATACAAAAGAGCTGCAAACGGCTCAATTACACCTACAAAGTATTATGCCTTTTGTTCTACTAAGGGCTCAATATATGTAGGAGTGGGAACGGGAGTAGGAAACGGACAGTTTTATCAGCTTGCGCCATCGGTAAGCAAGTATTATCAATAAAGAGATTAAAGAGAGTAAAGAAGCTGTTTTCGTAAATGAGAACAGCTTCTTACTTTATGACAGTGTTTTTTATTAATTTTTAGAGGTTAAAAATGGTTGGTTGTAAATACACGGTATTGATAGTTGATGATGACAGGGATTTATCCGAGCTTATATGCGATATGCTCCATGATAACGGATATGGGTGCCTTATGGCGAATACTATCGACGAAGCCTATGATATTTTGGAACAGAAAGCGGTTCATTTGATTTTACTGGATATAAATCTTCCCGACGGAACGGGCTTTGAACTTTGTAAAGAATTAAGACGGGTATCGGAATTACCGGTAATATTTGCCAGTGCAAGAACCTCGGAGGATGATAAGATTACGGGACTTGATATGGGCGGTGATGATTACATTGCAAAGCCGTATTCCATAAAGGAGCTTATGTCCAGAATAAAATCTCTTATAAGACGTACATACGGATTCAAGGAAAAAATCAATGAATATGAGCTTAAGGCAGGAAAGGATAACATAATTAAGCTCGATACTTCGGGTAGAAAAGTGATTCGCATATATAAAGGTGAGGCTTTTGATGTGTCCCTTTCACTTAAGGAGTACGATTTACTTGTATATCTGTGTGAACATAAAGATCAGGCGGTGGCAAAGGAAACACTTGTAAATGAAATATGGGGTGCCTTTAATACGGTTGAACCGTCAACGCTTACGGTACATATTAGATGGCTTCGTGAGAAGCTGGAAAAAGATCCCTCAAAGCCTGTATTTATAAAGACGGTATGGGGCGTTGGATATATGCTGGAAGAAAGCGATAAATAATCATATATCAAAACAGAGAATAGTGTATGAAGAGAATGAAAATATCCGGAAAAATAATCATAATGACATTTAGCTGTGTCCTTGTTTGCACGGTGATTTTTGCGTGCCTTTTTATCAGAGCGGATAAAAATGAGAGAGTACGGGATGTAAATTCGGAAACAATAGTTGCATTGAATGAGGTATCGGCATTGTTGGATTATGAAGAAGCTGTATCAGCAGGAGACGACGGCGGCACGTCAAATGATGTAATTAATTCTGATAATAATATAGTTAAAGATAAAATCAACACTATAATAATTAATCTGCAAAATGATAAAGAAGCTGTTGACTATGGCAGAAAATATATAGTTATAGCATATTTTATTTCTTTAGGTGTAATTATAATATTATTTCTGACAATCTGGTTTACTGTTTTAAGACCGTTTGAAAAATTAGAGCGTTTTGCCGGAGAGCTTGCAAGCGGTAATTTTGACGATGAATTAAAATATGAGCGTGTGAATATGTTCGGTGAATTCACCTGGGCATTTGACCATATGAGAAGTGAACTGAAAAAGTCAAGAGAGCGTGAGCAGGAGGCTGTGGATAATAATAAGACAATAATAGCCACACTATCACATGATATAAAAACACCGGTGGCATCCATAAGAGCATACGCAGAGGGATTGTCTGAGAATATGGACAGCAGTCCCGAAAGAAGAGAAAGATATATAAATGTGATAATGAAAAAATGCGATGAGGTTTCTAAGGTTACGGATGATATGTTTATCCATTCGCTCCACGACCTTGACAGGCTTGTAATCAATAAGGATAAAGTTGCTTTAGATAAAGTGATAAATGAAACGATAGAGTCACTTAAAGGGGATAAGGATGATGTTAACGTTAAGGGTGAAATAGATGAATTTACTCTTGATGAAGGCGATGCAATGAGGATATCCCAGGTTATCGAGAACATAATTACCAATGCAAGAAAATATGCAGAGGGAACGAAGATTGAAGTGTGGAGTGAGATAAATGAGCAGGATAATGCCTATGTGAATGAAGATGGAAGTGTCGGGACCTCATACTGTCTTCATATAAAGGATAACGGTCAGGGCATACCACCTGAAGACCTGCCGTTTATATTTGATAAGTTTTATCGCGGTAAAAATAAGTCGGATAAAAGCGGTGCAGGACTTGGCCTTTTTATAGTCAGATATATTATGGAAGCTATGGGAGGAAAGGTTGAGCTTAATAACAGCAGAGACGGACTTGAGGTAATACTAGACTTTTATAATTAGTATCTATGATAGATTAAAAGCCTCCGAAATTATCCGTTTCAAAATAATTTCAGTTCTTAAGGATTTCTTAATATCTTTTGTTTTAATATCGTATTGTAAACAGAAAACTAAGTAAACAAAAAGTTTGTGTAAGGAGTAATTCTATGAAAAATACAATATTGGAAGCAAAAAATCTTTGTAAGAGCTTTGCCAATGAGGGCACTCAGGTTCACGTATTAAATAATGTGGATTTAAAGATATATGAGGGTGATTTCACCATTATTATGGGTGCATCAGGTTCAGGTAAATCAACACTTCTTTATAACATAAGTGGTATGGATAAGCCGAGTGATGGAGAGGTTATATTTGATGATACCGATATAACCAAGCTTTCAGAAAAAAAGCTCGCGAGACTTCGTGCATTTTCTTTCGGATTTGTATTTCAGCAGATTCATCTTGTAAACAATCTTAC
>CALGGL010000328.1 GCA_937915975.1 uncultured Lachnospiraceae bacterium
GTTGCTTACGGTAACGCTGGGTTAATCATTGTAATTATTCAATTGAATTTCAACGGAATAATTACATTGAACCGGCATTTCCGTCAAATTATTTTCGGGGGGATTATCGCTCTTTTTAAGCGATAATTTACTTTGCGTGGAGAGAAACATTTTTATATGAAATGACTGATTCTTTCATCTGCCTGGGGGAAAACCGTTTTGATGCCAGGCATTTTGAAAAAAAGTCGTTATCTGTATCTGTGCGCAGGAGAGGGTGCGATTCTCTTTTCTGGCTGCAGACAGTTTCTGTGAAACGCACATTGTAAAAGGAGAAATACGAAACATGAGTAAAAAAGTTCCGTACATAACAAAAGAAAAAGCAGAACAAATTGCCAAAAACTTTCCCACGCCCTTTTACCTGTACGACGAGGCGGGAATCCGCAGGACGGCCCGTCTGGTAAACCGGGCATTCAGCTGGAACAAAGGGTTCAAAGAATATTTTGCTGTAAAAGCCACGCCCAACCCGTATATTCTGCAGATCCTGAAAGAAGAAGGCTGCGGGGCAGACTGCTCTTCCCTGACGGAATTGGAAATGAGCCATGCTGTGGGCCTTACAGGGACCGATGTAATGTTCAGTTCCAACGAAACGCCTGTGGAAGACATGCAGCTGGCTAAAAAGATGGGAGTCATCATCAACCTGGACGACCTGACCCATGTGGATTTCCTGGAAGAAGTTGCGGGTATTCCCGAAACGATCTGCTGCCGTTTTAACCCCGGCGGGCATTTTGCTATTGCCAACAGCATTATGGATAACCCCGGGGATTCCAAGTACGGCATGACACGGGCCCAGATGGTGGAAGCCTATAAAAAGCTCATGGAAAAAGGCGCGAAACATTTTGGCATTCACGCGTTTCTGGCATCCAATACAGTAACAAACGAATATTATCCGGAGCTGGCCCGGCAGCTGTTTACCCTGGCGGTAGAGCTGAAAGAGGAGACCGGCGCGGATATCACCTTCATCAACCTGTCCGGCGGCGTGGGCATTGCCTACCGTCCGGAGCAGGAAGAAAACGATATCCTTGCTATCGGTGAAGGCGTTCGTAAAGTTTTTGAAGAAGTGCTGGTCCCGGCCGGATTAGGCAACGTCCGCCTTTTTACGGAAATGGGACGTTTCATGCTGGCGCCTTACGGTGCGCTGGTGACCCGGGCTGTCCACGAAAAACACATCTACAAGGAATATATCGGGGTGGACGCCTGCGCAGCCAACCTGATGCGCCCTGCCATGTACGGTTCTTACCACCACATCACGGTGCTGGGTAAAGAAAATGCGGAAGCGACCCAGGTGTACGACGTAGTAGGCGGCCTGTGTGAAAACAACGATAAGTTCGCCATTGACCGGAAGCTGCCGCAGATTGAAATGGGAGATCTGCTGTTTATCCACGATGCCGGCGCCCACGGTTTTTCCATGGGCTACAATTATAACGGCAAACTAAAATCAGCAGAGCTTCTCTTATGCGAGGACGGATCCGTAAAACAAATCCGCCGTGCCGAAACACCTGCTGATTACTTTGCAACACTTGAAGGCTACTGGGATGTATAGGTATACATCGTATTGCCCTGCATACTGAGCAAATTCGCAAATTCGGTTCTCGTAACCTTTACTTCTTCAGCCGCTATAGGGTCATAGTACCTTATGTGGCTGGAGTTGTAGCTTATAACAAGCACATATCTTCCGTCGTCTATACATGCGGCAAAAGGTATATCCCTGTCTAAGAAATATAACGCCGTATCAAGACTGATTCCCGAAATATTGATTCCTACACCGTGAGTGTATTCCGAAAAAGCTTCCTCCCAACTGCTGCATGCAAGTATCTCTTCATATTCAGCCTTGCTTCCCACAGACTTAATACACATATACGCACAGGTCATCATAGTATCATCTTTATCAAGGCAAGCCCTTTCATCAATCATATCCGCAACGGTATTATAAGTTTCAGCCTCCAACATTCTGTAAATTGTGTCTCCGTTGCTGCCGACAACAATTCCGCTTTTAGCGTCATTTACGGCAGTTATTGCACTTCCTGCACTTTTATACTCACCCTTATAGCCCTTATTATCAAAAACATAAAATACATTTTCCTTAGTTTCGGTTTTTATGCTGAGTTCTTCATCAAATTCACTGTCCTTATATTTAGTCATAACCGGCTCAACATTTGCCGTAACATAGATATTTTCCGGGAATTTTATATTCTGTCTTGTGTAATCGTAATTTGTATACGAGCTTACAAGCTCCATAACAAGCGGGTTTTCTTCTTTTTTATATGAAATATAATCCGGTTCGGTTTCTTCAAAAAAGTTATTGTTTTTTACAGCTCTTTTTAGATAAATCGTATCCTCTTCAACCTGAGCACCCATAATATAAATTCCGGTTTTTGTATATTCCTTAACGATTTGTCCGTCCGGTTGCATTATACAAATCTTATACAAAGGCATAATAGCTTCTTTTGCGGAAGTAATATTAATATCACTGTTCTTAGCAACGCCGAAAATCAAATCATTTCCCACAAATCCAAGCCCGAGAAATCTGTCTGAACTGTCGCCCGTTTCCGAAAATTCTGTATCTGTTTCAAAATTATGCACTATTATCTTTGAAACATCTTCATTTATATCCGAATCCGGATATGCTATTATTTTTTTATTATCCGATATAAGATACTTGTCCGAAGCAATGTTATAAACCATTGTATCCTGAGTCATATCATTTAAATTGACCTTGTAAACGGAGCTGTCAAGGAGGTAGTAAAAATATCCTTTATCATCATAATATGAAAACCTTCCTACTTCTTTTTTCATAATGTCGAAGGGTTCATCACAGCTTGTATAATAAATCTCTTCAAGTTTTTTCCCATCTACATCATAATGATATAATGAAAGTCCGTTTCGTCCTTCATTTTTTCCTCTGCTCATATATCCGTAAACAACAAAATACATATTGCCATCATCATCCATTTCGGCAATATTTATATCAATATTATTGTTTATTGCTCTCACATCACCATAATCACCCTGTATGAAGCTGAAAACAGATGTGAGTGTCTGATTGTCATAGTCATAAAGCCAAAGCTCACCGGTTTTAACAATCGCAAGCTTACGACTATCCGAGGATGCCCTATACTCTATATCGTCCTTGTCGGCAATTCCGAGACTTATACAATTATCCGATGCAGATATATAGCTCTTATCAAATATACTTTCTATATATCTGTCAAAGGCAAGAAGTTCAACCTCTTCCTTATTTGTGTTATACCTTGCCGTATAATATTCATCAACATAATAGAAATGTTGTTGCTCCTGATAAACAGTCTCTGCCACATAAAAAAGATGAATAACGGCATATTCCTTATCAATCTCAGTTATCTCAGGAACCACACCGCTTATGGTCAAAGGTGTCATACCTCCCCAGCTTACCATGTCATAAGAAGCATTCAGATTAACATATGAAAGATCGTAATCCTGACCTTCGGGAGTGACCTTAAGTCTGTCAAATACCATATTGCCTTCGCTCTCATTTACATCCTTAATAAATGTTGTATTGTGAAAGTCCATGGCAAAGCTTATTATTTCATTGGCGTGCTGGGAATTAAGATTAACAACTCTGGTATAATACCTTGCACTTTCTCCTTCTTCATTGGTTATAATAAAGACAAACACATACTCTCTGTTTTCGCTCATATCCATTCGGAAATGAACCTTATACTCAGTAAATCCGTCCTTGGTTACTCCCTCTTCGGCTTCACCGTTTTCTATGAGCGAATCACCTGATATGCTTCTTAACTCATAGCTGTACGTGCTTCCGTAGGATGAATAATCCACAACCTGAACCGTTACTCCATATTCATCATTAACGGGTATTATTCCATCTCTCATCAGGCTTGTCGACATTACCTGTGTATATCCATACATCATGTTAACGGTTCTTTCGCCAAGCTTGCAGTATACCACAGGCAGTGTCGGCTCCTCCACCTCTCGCGAAACCGCATCAAGCCCGAGATTATTCAATTTATTTACCAAAAAGGCAGTACCTGTTGCAACCGCAATAAATACAATCACCCTTATTATTATCTTCCTTATCATGTGCTAAAAGAATCTTCTCCTTCTTTTATATCTGCATCTTCTTAAGTAAAACTCATTGCAGAGCATTACCTCTATAAGATGTCTTAGATTGTCATCATCGTCCTTATATTTTACCTTATCATATATCTTATCCGCAATACCTCTTACGGATTCCTTATCCGGAAACTCAGCAAACATAGGGCTTCCCTCATATTCAAGTCTGTCACAGGCATCTTCTATTAATACCATTATCAATCTTGCTTTTGCCGGATACATCTGTATCAGATAATCTCTGTCACGTTCCAACTCTTCTTCATCTATAAGACAAATTTCCGGTGTAATAATTCTTGAATCAAATATTAAATTATCCATATCTACCTCACACTGATTATTATATGAAACAGCGAAACTAAAAAACTGATATTTAGCTTCGCTGTTTCTTTCATTTATTATATTCGTTAAATCAGTGTATGTGAGATATTATTAATCACCAAAGGATATTCCGAGCATCTTTGCATTCTTAACAATACTGTCATCTGCCGATACATATTTAAGCTTTCCGGCACTTTCAGCAAGAGGAATTGCAGTAACCTCATTATTTTTCATAACAACAAGCTTTCCGAAATCCTCTTTCTTAATAAGCTCTGCCGCCTTAGCACCGAATCTGCTGGATATAACTCTGTCATACGGGCACGGACTTCCGCCTCTTTGAGTATGTCCCGGAACCGTTACTCTTATATCCATACCCGGGAACTGCTGCTTAAGCTTATCGGCAACCTCATATGCAACCGAAGGATACTTAGCGGCAGCATCGGCAATAGCCTGCTTTCTTTCCTTCTTCGGAAGCTTGGCAACCTCCTTTGATATAGCGCCCTCGGCAACAGCAAGAATTGAAAATCCCTTTCCTGCCTTAGTTCTTTTTTCGAGAGCATCACATACCTTCTTGATATCATACGGGATTTCAGGAACAAGTATAACATCAGCTCCGGATGCAATACCTGCATGAAGAGTTATCCATCCTACCTTATGTCCCATAACCTCAACTATAAATACTCTTCCGTGTGAGCATGCAGTTGTATGAATGCAGTCAATAGCATTAGTTGCTATATCTACGGCACTCTGGAAGCCAAAGGTCATATCGGTTCCCCATATATCATTGTCAATTGTCTTTGGAAGTCCTACTACATTTAAGCCCTCTTCACTAAGTCGGTTAGCGGTCTTCTGTGAACCGTTTCCTCCGAGTACTACAAGACAGTCAAGCTTAAGCTTCTTATAGGTCTCCTTCATTGACTTAACCTTATCAAGTCCGTCCTCTGTAGGAATATCCAGCTCCTTAAACGGAGTTCTTGAGCTTCCGAGAATAGTTCCGCCCTTAGTAAGTATTCCCGAAAAATCATCTGCCGATAACTTCTGATAATTTCCGTAAATCAAGCCCTTATAGCCTTCCAGAAAACCATATATTTCAACCTCTTTAAAGCATCCGTAAAGTCCCTTTACAACGCCTCTCATGGTTGCGTTTAATGCCTGACAATCTCCACCGCTGGTTAGCATACCGATTCTTTTCATCTTAAAACCTACCTTTCTCTATATAGTTATTCTTCCTTCCAATGCTCTTAACAGAGTCATCTCATCTATACACTCCAAATCTCCGCCTACAGGTACTCCGCTCGCAATACGCGAGGTCTTTATACCTGAAGGCTTAACCAATTTGGAAATATACATTGCCGTTGCTTCACCCTCTACGCTTGAATTGGTTGCAATAATAACCTCTTCAACATCCTCTGCCTCAAGTCTTAAAATAAGCTCCTTTAACTTGATGTCATTTGCCCCGATTCCCATAGCGGGATTAATTACACCATGAAGAACATGATAAACTCCCGAATACTGTCCGGTTCTTTCATAAGCCGCAAGATCCCTCGGTGATTCAACCACCATAATAAGCTTATGATTTCTGTTTGCGGAAGCACATATCGGACATTCCTCCCTGTCTGTTATCGTATAACAGCTCTTGCAATACTTGATATTTTTTTTTGCATCAGAAATCGCATCTGAAAGACTAAGCACCCTGTCCTCAGGCATATTTATTATATAAAACGCCAGTCTCTGTGCTGTTTTTCCACCTATACCCGGAAGTCTTGACAATTCTTCAATTAATTTATTGACCTTATCTCCGTATATATCCATTAGAACGGGAATCCTCCGCCCATACCGCCGGTAATTTTGCCCATTTGAGCCTTTTCATCCTCAGCCTGAAGCCTTATAGCTTCATTAACCGCTGCCATAACATTTTCTTCTATATCCTCAAACAAGTCCTCATCCTCTCTGTCAAATGCGTCCTTGTCGATGTTGATTTCCGTTATCTCTTTCTTGCCGTTAATCTTAACCTTAACAACTCCGCCTCCGGCTGTTGCCTCATATTCCTTTTCCTCAAGCTCCTTGGTTGTCTCTTCCATCTGCTTTTGCATCTTCTGAGCCTGCTTCATAAGATTATTCATGTTTCCCGGCATCATGCCTCCCGGAAATCCACCTCTTTTTGCCATCTTTTAATCCTCCTGTTAATTATATTTTAAAATTTATATTATCAAATTTCACTCTGGATAAATCAAGTCCCTTAAGTCTGTCAACATCAGCATCATTGGGATTGACAAGTCTTAGCCCCACATGAATTTCTCTTTCCGTAAGCTCGGCTATTTCTTCCTCCAAAAGCTCTCTGTTAGACTTTTTATCAAAGTAATCTATAGCAAGCTGATTTTCGGAATTTCTTGTATATACAAGCTCTATTGTAGATTTCATATCTCCCGGAACCACCATGGCTTTGTCAAGAAAAACTCTTTGTATACGCATAACCTTTGCCATAAGCTTATCCCAAATGCTTATTATGCTTTCAATCTCCTTTAAGCTTGCTTCCGAATATTCTTTCTTAAGATTTGAATAAATGTTTTCACCGTCAGCCCCGGCATTTTCATTCTCTCCTGATGGCCCCATCACCCGATTGGCAGTTATCTGACCCTCCAAAGCATCACTTTCCGGGTTAACATATACCACTTTTGCGTCTTCTCTTAAGCCATCCGTCTTTTTCTCAAGGTTTTCAAGTCTTTTTTCAATCGCTGAAAAATCCTTTTGCATCTGAGGTCTGCACAGCTTTATTATTGCAACATCCACAATTACTCTTTTTGTTTTTACATAAGCAAGCTTGTTGGATGCTTCCTGAAGTATATTTATATAGTTTATGAGATAATCCTCATTTAATTCCTTTCCAAAGCTTATAAGTGTTTCCTTTTTCTCCGACGATATATCCACATCAAAGGCCGGATTCAGTTTAAGCATAAGAACATTTCTTATAAATCCGATAAACTCTATCAAAAACTGAGATAAATCCTTACCCTGCCATACGGCATCGTCAACAATATTTACCGCCTTATTTACATCATCATGTATTATGGCATCAAGCAGACTTATATATATATCTATATCAACCGCTCCAACTGTCTCAAGCACCTTGTCATAAGTAAGCTCCTCACCCAGATTAAAGGAAATGCACTGGTCAAGTATACTAAGCGCATCTCTCATAGAGCCGTCCGCCACCTTGGCAACATAAGAAAGAGCTTCCCTTGTTGCTTTTATGTTCTCTCTTTCCAGAAGCTCATCGAGTCTGTCGGTTATTGTTTCTATGGATATTCTCTTAAAATCATATCTCTGACATCTTGACAGGATGGTTATCGGAACCGAATGAACATCTGTCGTAGCCAGTATAAATATAACATATGATGGCGGTTCCTCAAGAGTTTTAAGAAGAGCGTTAAACGCCTCCTTTCTCAACATATGCACCTCATCAATTATATAAACAAGGTACTTACCCGTAGACGGTGAATACTGAACCGAGCTGTTAATCTGTCTGATGTTATCAACACCGTTATTGGATGCTCCGTCTATCTCTATAACGTTCATCGACGAACCTTCCGTTATGGATTTGCAGCTTGCGCATTCATTACACGGGCTTCCGTCAACCGGATGTTCACAATTTACCGCCTTGGCAAGAAGTCTTGCTATAGTTGTCTTACCTGTTCCTCTTGTTCCGCAAAAAAGATAGGCATGTCCGACTCTTTCATACTTTATCTGATTCTTTAAGGTCGTAACAATGTGTCCCTGACCTTTAACCTCATCAAATTCATTCGGACGCCATTTTCTATATAATGCCTGATACGACATAATAAATGTCCTTTCTATTTCTTGTATCTGAATCTGAATATCTGATCTAACATTCGAAGTGTCTTAAAGTTTCCCTTCGCAGTTATTTCTCCCGACATAAATCCCTTCTGAAAGGTCATCCTGCCGGCAATTATATCTCTCATCATCGAGCTTTCCGCCTTAAGCTTTACATCAGCCTCCTGATCCTCACCATACTCACACGAAAGCTCCTCTCCCGATTTTACATCTATTATAAGATTTTTGCTTATATCCGGTATAACTATTACATACTTTGCAGAAAAATCCTTCTCCGGATAATAATTTTTGAAAAAGCCTCCCACAATATCGTCCTCATATACAGGCTCTTCCTTTTTCTCATCATCTCCAAGCATGTGCTTAAACATAGCGGCAAGCTCTTCAATATCCTCTTTTTGCTTCTTAACATATCCGTCATCCGCAACAAACTTTGAAAGCTGCTCGCTCTCCTGAGGTGTGAGCTTAATATTATGCTTTTTAATTATATTATTTTTAACTGCTGTATTACTTGTCGGAAGCTTTACCTGTTTTTGATTGACGCTTCTGTATAAATCCTCTGCTTTCTTTTCAATCAATGACAAAAATGCGGAATTACGTTCAAAAACCTCAGCAGTTTCTACATAGCTTGCAATTCCGTTAATCGATGTTCCTCCGAGTATATCCCACGCTTTCTTTAATGAAAGCTCAGCATCAAGCTCTCCGTAAGCGGTAGCAACCACAACCGGCATCATATAAAGTCCGGAAATCTTCTCCTTATCTCCGTAAAGCCAGCACATATCAAGGAACTGCTGCATATATCCGCCTATTCCGAACCATTCGACACTTGATGCAAGAATCAATCCGTCACACTCCTTTAAGGTGTTCGGAAGTGTGGCAATTCCTGATTTATCCTCATACATATTATATCGTTTTACTTCAACCCTCAGCTCCTCAAGAACCTGCACAATCCTGTCAATTACAAACAAAGTAGGATCCTCAAGTAAGCCTCTTCCACCGTAGTATATATTAATCTTCAAAGCTATTCACCTCATCAATTAAATTGACATTTTGACATATATAATTAATATACCAAAAACGAGGTGTAAATACAATCTTTTTTATGAAACAAAGAATTCCTCATTAGCCAGCCTTACTATATCTCCGACAGTCAGACTTTCGGGTAAAAATGCTTCAAGCCTTTTCGAATTTATGTATGTGCCGTTGGTAGAATTTCTGTCTTCGATATATATACCTTTATCATTCAATGCAACCCTCGCATGAACTCTGCTTATCTGTTCTTTGTTAAGTCTGTAGTCAACCTCTTTATATCCTCTGCCTATTGTAATCTGAGGTATATCCTCATTCAAAACTATCGGTTCAAGCGTTCCGTCATTAAGCGGAATAAGCTTATATGCTTTCTTTTCCGAAACATAATTTTTACTCCTGCAAGCCTCATTTAGGTCAAAATTGTCTCCGTAAGGTTCAATGCTTTCTGTACTTTTATTTAAATGTTCCTCAAATTCCTTCATAGAACTTTCGGCATCTATTTCTTCCTCTTTGTCCTTTTTCAAAAAATATATCACTGTGTTTATTGTAAGAAATAATATAGAAATCAAAAACAAAAAAAGCATCCCTTTATGCTTGTTTAAAAAAAGATATCCAAGATAGAAGATAACGGCAGCCAAAGTATTTGCCGCAATTAGAATTTCATGAATTTTTGAATTGTTTGATATAATCCTTGTATCATCATTTTTTGTATAATTGTCATCAAAAGAAAAGGAGTCATAACGACTTATTTCCGAAACGGTCTTATTATTATATTCCGTATCGGATAAATTATTATTTTCTGTTGCAAAGCTATCATTAATTAAACCGGCTTTAAGATCCTTTATGTCAAATTTCTCTTCCGAAATCATCTCATAGAGGCGATGCATCTTCATTATTCCGTTTGCACTTTTGTAATCAAAGATTTGCATAATATACTCCATAAACCTTTTTAACTGTACCTTTATATCCATGCCATATCCCGGAGCATATATCATTTTTACATTCTTACTCTTATCATCCCAAAGCATATATCCGGGAGATAAAACCAAGTCATCCGTATTTAAAAGATACTTCTCCGATTCATCTATACAACTGCATATATTTTTTAAAACCCTCTCCAGTAAACCTATATCCGGTTTAACCTTAATCAGGTATTTGTCAAAAACAAACATGGAATTTACAGGATATTTAATATATATATCATCATCCAGCCTGTCTATTATCGGACTTACCATACCCTCGATACTGTTATTTTCAAGCATACATAATTTGTAGGAATTCTTAATAATATCATCTGTTGTCTGATTTATGCTTACTTCAATATAATTATAAACACCCTTACTCCCGTAATTTATCTCCATATAACTGCCATCTCCTCAATCTATCCGTACATTTATCATATTCCCTTTTGTATTCCGCATCTTCTCCCTGATAGATATAAATATTTCCGCCGGTTAAGTTATTTAAATCAATACTTACAGTCATTTCACCCGAAATGAATTCAATGCTTACGTCGGGAGAGTTACCACTGCCTATTATTTTTTCATCAGCACAATCGCGTATTTTTTTTAGAAGTATTTCTTTACTGTCACCGACGGATATCCCGTACATTCCGCAATAGCTTTCCCCTTGAATAACGGCATCATTTATAATATCCATAAACAAAAACACAATTGAAATAATAATAAATATCAAAACCGGCATCAAAAGAGTCACCTCCACCACTGCGCTTCCGATATTGTTATTCGGTGTGTCATCAAAATCCTCATGGCAAAAAAACATATCCATCAGTCATTCCTCCTGTTCATTTTAAAGGTCAGTTCAATCAGTACATCTGCTGCACCCCGGAAGACCGGAAACCTGACCGAGCTTTACCCTGTAAACTGTTCTCTTTAATCCTCCGCAATTCATACTCGAATGATATCTTCCTCCGGAATCGGTCACATATACCGTATCAAGGCACTTATCACCGCAAAATTCACAAGCCGTATAGCCATTATTTATTGCATAAGCAACGGAAGCAGTTCTAATCGATAAATTCAAATAAGAACACATTCTGCTTTCATGATATACATCTTTATTATCGGTCACATACACATACCTGTCTTCGTTTTTGGCTTCTTCTTTTCCTGTTTCCTCACCTTCTCCTATATATGCTCTTTGTCTTATAACTATTTGTCTGTCCTTAGTAAGATTCGGTAAGAACGGCAGGCTTATTTTCAATGAATAATTAACCTTAAGTACTACATAATCCTCATCATCTCTTGGTATGGTTCCGAGAAAATATATTCCCTTAACTCCACCCGTAACACTCTCATCCACCAAAACTTTATTATCTATATATTCCGGAAACACTATACCCGGAATAAGCAAATCAGGCTCAGATATATATGAATACTCAGCCATATATTCCGCTGTTTCTGCCGCAGCTTCATATATAATTCCTTCTGCAAGCTTACATCTGCACATATTGTAAAAAGAAAGCATTGCAAAAAGAAAAACAGGAATAATTAAGGTTGCTTCAACTACGGCACTTCCTCTTACATCATTCTTAAGTTTTTTTATTAAGCTTCCCATATTCTTCATCATATCCACCCTGTTTATACCGATTTATATTTTTTGTTTTAACATCCCCTGCCCTATCGGTTGCACCCGGAGAGGATTTTTATATATTGGGCTAAGGCAGGGAACATTAAAACAAAAAACATATTAATATCCTCCGCTTACGCAAAAACTGAAAACACTGTCGCCGTATTCAATACTTGCATCAACCGTCAAACCTACCGCCGCATTTTCCATTTTAAAATCCGGATAGACCTGCCTTGCATTAAGCTGTATTATATCCAGCATTCTCTTATAGGATGTATCCATTTTCATTGCAATAAATATCATCAAATAATCCTCATATGACATACCTTTTTCACAAGGCTCTTTATCTTCTTTCAGACTGCTTATCAAATGATTAATATCCGTTTTCCAGTTTGAGCCGGTTTTCTCAAACTCAACACGATTTCCCTTAAGAAGCTCTCTCACATCGGAAACAGCCTCCACATACGACCAGCACCCTGCGATTAAATATTTTAAAACCGGCTCCGGAATGGCAGTTGCAAAGCTAAGTGACAATGCTATCTCTTTAACTCTCGTCATTTTCACCGCATCTGTCAAAAGATATGAATAATTAACAGGAAATCGTACGGCAGTTATACGATTAACCGTCTTTTTTAAATTCAAATAATCCGATGCTTTCCCACATGCAAGATATTCCAATTCAAACTTAAAGACAGTATTCTCGTTTACATCACAATTCACCGCACAATTAAAAACATCCCTTGCGTATGCAAGCCCACAACCCGCATCAATTAAAGAGTTATTCCATGCCGTATTACATTTTAAATCCTTTTTAAGTCTGTTATAGCTGTCAAATTCACTGTTAAGATTATCAAAATCCATGAATGCAAAATTCCCCTTTGTAGGACAATCAGACAAATCCACAACCACCGTATTTACTTCCAAATCATCCGGGATCACAAAATAAAGCACTCCAAGTTCCCCTATAATCTTTGTAAGACCTCTTGGATCCTCTTCCTTCTTCCTAACAATCCGTCCCGAATTCTCGTTCCCATTATCCGATTCGGTGACACTCCTCCCTTGTTGGTCAGAATCTAAATTTGAAGCCAAATCCGGTTCGCCCTCATTTATGTCCTCATCCATGCTTTCCAAAACCTTTTCGTCAATAACGGCATCCTTTCCTCCTGTTTTCTTCATTATCTCTTCAACACCATAGCTTAATGCTGCATAAACCGTATAATCATTTATCTGCGACTTAAAAGCTTCACACTCATTATCCATCAGAAGATCAAAGTCAGTTATTGCCACATAAACCAAGCTTTGTTCTCCATCAAGATTTTTTTTAATATTTTCACTAAAGCTTTCTTCAACTGCCGCTTCTCCTTTGCCGTAAGCGGTTTTATCAAAAAGGAGAATATGATAGTGTTCAAATATGTAACTGTTATATTCTGACTTGACATCTGAAACGGCAAGGCTCACTATCTGCACAGCCTTTGATTTTTCAACATAATATTTGCATATTTTGACGGCAAACAGTCCGAGAAAAACCAGAGCCCCCATGATTAAACTCAAAAAAACCGTAATTTGTCCTTTATTATTCATATTCTCCTCCCGATAAACCTGTGTTATATTTTTATATCCTTAAATTTTATAAGGAGATGTCTTTAAATAAAAACTAATTATAAATTTTCTTTGCATCCTTGTTGATGGTTTTCCAGATATTATTGACTAAGCTTTCGATTTGATCTTTGAATATAGCAACCATAGCTATAAGAACGACGATAATCAATATAACCTCCACTACACCCATACCATCTTCCTCTTGTAAAAATCTTTCAAAACTGTTCATTTTTCAAAACCTCCTTTTAAAAATCAACAAATGCAGGAAGCATAATGATAACTATTACCACAGCCATCAGGACAATCATCGGAAAAAGCAGCTTTGTCGATGCTTTTTCTCCTTTCTTTTTTGCATACTCTTTTCTTCCTTCCATTGCTTCCTTAACCTCATCAGTCATAAGCATCCTCAGATCCCTTGTACCCATCCTCAGATTCTGACTTATATGATTCATTAATCTGTTGTACTGCGGAAGTCCGATCCTTATACCAAGCTCCTCGTATGCTGTTGCCTCATCATATCCTGATTTTATCTGATTTAAAGTATATTCAAGCTCTTCCGAAAGAATATTCTTCTTTGATTTGCTTATAATATTTATAAAACAGTTTTTAATATTCATTCCCGTTCCCAAAAGAAGACTAAGCCTGCTTACAAAAGAAGGATAGAGAATATTCAGCATACTATCTCTCTCATTTTTCTTTCTGTTCAGATTATTATTAGAGAATACTACAACAGACACGCACATAATTACTCCAAACATCAGTAATCTTTTAGTCAGTCCGTCATCTTCTTCATCAAGAGAAATTCTTTTCCCGTTAATTTCATCAGGTATTTCAAAACTTGAAGAGTTTCGGCTGTTTTTTTCAATTTGCTTCAATACAACACCGATCGACTTGTCCGACTCATCTGATATATCATTTGGGATGAGTCTTAATTCAAAGCTGCTTTCCTTTGAATAATCAAGATATTCTATCCTTGCCACAAGATTAACTTCGGTTTCCTGCTTAAGCTCTTCAAAATTTATTTTTCCTGAAGGAAGAATGAATTCAGGATAATCACTTTTCCAACTGATATCAAACCTCCCCTTATCGTCATAAGACGGAAGATTTAAATCGCTTTTAATATGCATTAAATCAATATTATTTGCCAATATGTCTACTCTTAGCTCTTCAAAAACCTTATCCGCTTCTTTATTAAACTCTTCTTCGGTATACTGTCTGGGATATACTCGAAGTTCATATTCGCTTTGATCTTCCCCGGAATCTGCATAGATTTTAATAATTCTTATGCCTTCATCATAGTTTCCTCTTTCAATCAAATTTGAATTTTTTTTCGTATTAAATTGTCCAAATATATTAAGAAGCATACAAGCTAAATTTATTACAAAAATAACAACCATACATATCGAAATAATATTGGTATAATAATTCATAGTTATTTCACTTAACCCGGTATCAGAAACAACATTCAGCTTTCGTAAGTCAGTTCTTTTTTTACTAAAATCAAAATGCTTATTTAAAAACACATATATTGATTGACTCATTGCTCTCAATATATTCTTATATTTACTGAAATGTTTTCTGCTGAGCAGTGCCAGCATAAAAAAAATAATTATAACTATTAAATTAACAATCAACATCTTCATACCTCTATTTCCACAATTTTATTAATTGCAATCCCTGATATAAAAATCAAAAAAAGACATATTACCATGACTGCATTGCCAAGAATCGTACTGTATAAAACATCCATATATCCTTTATTGGTGAGCTTCATATAAAGGATTATCAAAAAAGGCATAGCAAGCATTAATTTTCCCTCCAGCTTTTTTCCGGCTGTGAGCGTATCTATTTCATCTTCAACCATATATTTTTCATTAAGGTTAATAACTGTCTGCCTGATTATAAGAACCATAT
>CALGGL010000329.1 GCA_937915975.1 uncultured Lachnospiraceae bacterium
TTTTTTGGAGGTTTTTAAAATGAGCAGAGTTTATAACTTCAGCGCAGGACCTGCCGTTCTCCCCGAGGAAGTTCTCAAGGAATGCGCAGATGAAATGATGGATTACAAGGGCTGCGGAATGTCCGTAATGGAGATGTCTCACCGTTCAAAGGTATAAGATGAGATCATCAAGGAAGCAGAGAAGGATCTCCGCGACCTCATGAACATCCCCGACAACTACAAGGTAATCTTCGTACAGGGCGGCGCTTCACTGGTATTCGCAGGCGTTCCCATGAACCTGATGAAGAAGGGCAAGGCTGCTTACATCATCACAGGCCAGTGGGCTAAGAAGGCATATCAGGAAGCTCAGAAGTACGGTGAGGCTATTGAGGTTGCTTCAAGTGCAGACAAGACATTCTCATATATTCCTGACTGCTCGGATCTGGATATTCCTGAGGATGCTGATTATGTATACATCTGCGAGAATAACACAATTTACGGAACCAAATTCAAGACTCTTCCCAACACAAAGGGACATATCCTTGTTTCAGATGTTTCATCCTGCTTCCTGTCAGAGCCTGTTGATGTAACCAAGTATGGCGTTATCTATGGCGGAGTTCAGAAGAATGTAGGACCAGCAGGTCTTGTCATCAGCATTATCAGAGAAGATCTCATCACAGATGATGTTCCTTCTTACACACCTACAATGCTCAAGTGGAAGACACAGGCAGACAAGGATTCCTTATACAACACCCCGAACTGCTATGCTATCTACATCTGTGGCAAGGTATTCAAATGGCTTTTGGCAAACGGTGGCTTAGAGGCAGCAAAGCAGCGTAACGAAGAAAAGGCAGCCATTCTCTACAACTTCTTAGATCAGTCCAAGTTGTTTAAGGGTACCGTTGAACCGAATTCCCGTTCCCTGATGAATGTGCCGTTCGTAACCGGAGATGCAGACCTTGATGCAAAATTCGTTGCAGAATCCAAGGCAGCAGGTCTTGAAAACTTAAAGGGACATCGTACCGTCGGCGGTATGCGTGCATCCATCTACAATGCGATGCCAAAGGCCGGTGTAGAGACCCTCGTTTCCTTCATGGAAGACTTTGAAAAGAAAAATTTAAAATAAGCAGGAGGCAAAGAATGTACAACTATACATGCTTGAATCCCATCAGCCAGGTGGGGCTCAATGAATTTGGCGATCAGTATAAAGTAGTCGAAGATTTGGATGGCGCAGATGCTGTTTTGGTACGAAGCACCGCGATGCATGATTTGGATCTGGGCGATACCTTAAAGGCCATCGCACGTGCCGGTGCCGGTGTAAACAACATTCCGCTTGAAAAGTGCGCAGAAGCTGGAATCGTAGTCTTCAATACCCCGGGTGCAAATGCAAACGGTGTTAAAGAGCTTGTTGTTGCCGGTCTTTTACTTGCTTCAAGAGACCTGATGGGTGGATATAATTGGGTTAAGGAAAATGCAAGTGATGAAAATATCGGTAAGGCTGTTGAAAAGCAGAAGTCCAAATATGCCGGAAATGAAGTTATGGGCAAGAAGCTCGGTGTAATCGGCCTTGGAGCAATCGGAGCCAAGGTTGCAAATATCGGTTTCAGACTCGGTATGGAAGTTTATGGTTATGATCCTTATGTATCCGTAGATGCAGCATGGAGACTTTCAAGCCATGTAAAGCATATTACAAATGTTGAGGACATTTACAAAGAGTGTGATTATATCACTGTTCATGTTCCTGCACTTGATTCAACAAAGGGTATGATTAATAAAGACGCATTTGCACTTATGAAGGATGGAGTTAAGATTCTCAACTTCGCAAGAGATATCCTTGTAAATGATGATGACATGATAGAGGCTCTTGCATCAGGTAAGGTTTCTAAGTATGTAACAGATTTTCCTAATGCCAAGATTGCAGGAGTGGATAATGTAATTACATTACCTCATCTTGGAGCATCGACTGCTGAATCAGAGGATAACTGTGCAGTTATGGCGGTACAGGAGATAATGGAGTTTGTTGAAAATGGTAATATCAAGAACTCGGTTAACTATCCTGCAATTGATGCCGGTGTATGTTCAAGTGCTTCAAGAATCACAGTTTGCCACAAAAATATCCCTAATATGCTTACTCAGTTTACAGGTGCATTTTCATCTAAGGGAATCAACGTAACTGATATGGTAAGTAAGTCAAGAGGAGATTGGGCATATACCATACTTGATGTAGCTGATAAGGCAGATGACTCAATCGTAAGCACAATCAGTGCCATTGACGGTGTTGTTAAGGTAAGAATAGTAAAGTAAATTAATAAATGAAGGAATGTTATTTGTCATAATATTTTAGTAAGATAACATAACATCTCCTTCATATAAGAAAAGTAAAGCCATGCGTTAAACGATATGTGTGCATGGCATGCTTTTCTTATATGAAGGAGAGTTAGGAAAGGAATAAAAATGAGTGAAAAGTTAAAGGTTGGTATCCTTGGCGGTACAGGTATGGTAGGTCAGAGATTTATCTCTCTTTTGGAAAATCACCCTTGGTTTGAGGTTGTAACTATAGCAGCCAGCCCAAGAAGTGCAGGAAAGACTTATGAAGAAGCAGTAGGTGGAAGATGGAAGATGGATACTCCTATGCCTGAGGCTGTCAAAAATATAATTGTTCATAATGTAAATGAAGTTGAGGAAGTTGCTAAGACTGTTGACTTTGTATTTAGTGCCGTAGATATGTCTAAGGATGAGATTAAGGCAATCGAGGAGGCGTACGCAAAAACTGAGACTCCTGTTGTGTCTAACAACAGTGCTCACAGATGGACTCCTGATGTTCCTATGGTAGTGCCGGAGATTAATCCTGAGCATATGAAGGTTATCGAGTTTCAGAAAAAGAGACTTGGTACTACAAGAGGCTTTGTGGCTGTTAAGCCTAACTGTTCTATACAGAGCTATGCTCCGGTTCTTACTGCATGGAAGGAATTTGAACCGTATGAAGTAGTCGCAACTACTTATCAGGCTATTTCAGGTGCAGGTAAGACCTTTGCAGACTGGCCGGAGATGGTAGGAAATATCATACCTTATATCGGCGGTGAGGAAGAGAAGTCTGAAAAGGAGCCGTTAAGAATCTGGGGTGAGATTAAGGATGGAGTTATCGTTCCTGCTGAGTCACCTAAGATTACCTGTCAGTGTATAAGAGTTCCTGTTCTTAACGGACATACCGCAGCGGTTTTTGTTAAGTTTAAGAAGAAACCTACCAAGGAACAGCTTATCCAAAAGCTTGTAGAGTTCAAGGGTGTTCCACAGGAGCTTGAGCTTCCGAGTGCACCAAAGCAGTTCATCCAGTATCTTGAGGAGGACAACAGACCTCAGGTTGCTCTTGATGTGGATTATGAAAACGGTATGGGTATCTCTGTAGGACGTATACGTGAGGATTCTATCTACGACTGGAAGTTTGTAGGCTTATCTCACAACACTGTAAGAGGTGCTGCAGGCGGAGCAGTGCTTTGCGCCGAGCTTCTTAAAGCACAGGGATATATAACTAAAAAATAAATATGTGAGTTGGTTGGTTATATAGCATGATATAAAAAATAAGGAATCCTGAAACAGTTACACGCATAGCACGCTGACGCTTAACGCTATGCTTAGCAACTTTTCGGCATTCCTTATTTTTTATACCGCTATATAACCGACACGCTTCGTGTGAAAAAATACATTAGATAGTTTTTTTGACCATAATATTATATGGTTTTGAGTTTTTTATAGAGTGATACAGACTAAATTGGGCAGTGTGTAGATTTAGTCTGTATATTTTTGAGAGTCGTACGGACTAAACAGAGATAGTTGTAGATTTAGTCTGTATATCATGTCTTGAGCTTGTTGAAAGATATAATATTTATCATGTGCTAATGCTTATGAGACACTCACAAAATGGGAGGTTATATATGTATGATATAATGGATATAAAAAAAGAGACGAGCAAACTTTTCAAATCCGAAGACTTTACTCAGTAAAAGAACCCGTCAACTTTTCTTTATTATATGAATTTTATTTGAAAAGTCAAGTTGATATAATAATTAATTCATAATATATAAATTAATTTACAATAAATAAAATATCTGTATTTCAAAGGTGAAATATTGATGATATAATATATGCGTTTATATGAGATGTATAATAAATGATTAAACCTTCGGGTTTGATTATAAATTTTAGTTTTCAAGGAGAGTGCTGTTTGAGAAAGTATCCAAAAGGACTAGCGATGCGTCGCAACACAATGGAGACTGTGGCATAACCGGGAGGTTTGCTGTCAGTCAAAACAAACCTCCCGCTTTATAGCAACTTTAGGTCATAAGTTTTCAGGAGAATAAATAATGAAAAAAAATGATTACATAATTCGTTTGGAAGAAAAGAAGGATTACAGAGAAGTTGAAAATCTGGTCAGGGAATCGTTTTGGAACGTGTATCGTCCGGGGTGCAGTGAGCACTATGTGATACATGTGCTTCGCAATGATCCGGCGTTTGTTCCTGAACTTGATTTTGTCATGGAATCAAGAATGCAGCAAGATGGTTCAGATAATCAGGTTGCATCAAAGTTATGTGGCAGGCTGATTGGACAAAATATGTTTATGAGGACTGTTATTGATTCGGATGACGGAAGAAAGATTGATGTTCTTACTATGGGACCGATAGGAATTATTCCGGAACTAAAGCGTAAGGGTTACGGTAAAATCTTGCTGGATTACTCTTTAAAAAAGGCAAAAGAGCTCGGATTTGGTGCGGTATTGTTTGAGGGTAATATTGATTTTTACGGCAAGAGCGGATTTGACTTTTCAAGTAAATTCGGTATCAGATACCATGATTTGCCGGAAGATGCTGACTCATCATTCTTTCTTTGTAAGGAATTGATTACCGGATACCTTGACGGTATCACAGGTGTATATCAGACACCACAGGGTTATTATGTGAGTGATGAAGCTGTGGAAGAGTTTGATAAGAGCTTTCCGTATAAGGAAAAACTGAAACTTCCGGGACAGATATTCTAAACGAGAAAGGCTCAGAGTGGTGAGCATCGGCTCCCGCTCTGGGTAATTTTATTTTAGTTTGATTAAAAAACAGATGGTTATGATTTTAATAAATCTATTGAGGTAAGTATATATGAATATTTTAATCACAAATGATGACGGAATTGATTCTCCCGGTATTGTTAAGCTTGCAAAAACGGCTAAGGAATTCGGTGAGGTCTATGTGGTAGCACCTGACAGACAAAGAAGCTGTATATCACACAGTTTTACATACGGAACGCCGATACGACTAACAAGATATGACTTTCCGGTGAAAGGGATTCATGCATTTTCCTGTAACGGTACTCCGGCTGACGCGGTTCGAATAGGTATGATAAAGATTGTTCCTGACAAAACGGATTTTGTCTTTGCGGGAATCAATAACGGATATAATATAGCAAAAGATATTCAATATTCAGGTACGGTTGCAGCTGCAATGGAGGCAGCTTCAGACGGCGTACAGGCAATCGCTTTTTCACAAGGCTTTTTTGATTATGAAGAAGATGGATATATGAATGAAAATGTAGATAAATATTTGAGCATATTGATTAAAGAGTGTATGAACAAACCCCTGGGTAAAAATCAAATATGGAATATTAATTTTCCTGCCTGTGATTTGAAAGATTGTAAAGGAATTATGAGAGATTGTAAAGTATCAACGGATAACTTCTACGATGATGGCTACTCCGAGGAGGTTATTGAAGAGGGAGTAATTGATTACAGACTTATTCCGAGAAGAATTTTTGAGGCTCAAAAGGGAACAGATCTTGCTGCAATTATTGAAAATTACATTTCAGTCGGTATTGTAAATAATATTGGGTAGTATAAATGAAAAACTTTTATCATTTATAGTTGTTTAAGGCAAACTTTTGTGATAAAATAATAGTATTTTAGTGGAATATTTTTATTTTTGGAGGCATATAGAATGAAGAAGTTGATTTTAGTTACATCACCGCCTGCCTGCGGCAAGACATTTATATCGAAAAAGCTTGCAAAGGCACTTACAAATTGTGTATATCTTGACAAGGATACATTGATTGTTTTATCAAAACAGATTTTCAAGGTGGCGGGAGAAGAATATAACAGATCATCTGATTTCTTCCAGAGAGAAATCAGAGATTATGAGTATTATGCTGTACTTGATATAGCCTTTGAGGCTCTTGATTATAATGATACCGTTCTTATAAATGCACCTTTTACCGAAGAGATAAGAGATGACGAATATTTAAAGAAATTAAGAGCTAAGCTTGCAGAGAAAGACGCAGAGTTATTTGTTGTTTGGGTACATACAGATATAGAGGTTGCACATCAGAGAATGATTAAGAGAGGCTCTGACAGAGATGCATGGAAGCTTGAGCATTGGGATGAGTATGTGGCAACCCAGAACTTCAAGCAGCCGGACAATATTCCGGACTTGTTTGTATTTAATAATTCTTCGGAAGAGGATTATAAGAAATCAATTGACGCGGCAGTAAAGGCAATCAGGGGATAATTAATTATGGCAGTTGTTAAACCGTTTTCGGCATATAGACCAAGAACAGATATAGTAGATAAGGTTGCGGCACTTCCTTATGATGTATATAACAGAAAGGAAGCTAAGGAGGTTGTTTCAGGAAATCCTTTATCTTTTTTAAGAATCGACAGGGCAGAAACTGCCTTTGATGATGATATGGATATGTATTCACCTGAAGTTTACACTAAGGCTAAAGAGCTTCTTGACGGGATGATAAAAGACGGGGAATATATCAAAGAGGAAAAGTCTGTTTATTATATTTACGAGCTTGTTATGGATGGGCGTCATCAGACAGGAATAGTTGCCTGTGCTTCCATAGACGATTATATATCAGGTGTGATAAAAAAGCATGAAAATACAAGAGAAGAAAAGGAACTTGACCGTATAACTCACGTAGATGTCTGCGATGCGCATACAGGTCCTATTTTCCTTGCTTATCGTGCAAAAGAAAAAATCGATTCCATTGTTGATAAGGTTAAGAAGGAAAAGCCTGAGTATTCATTTGTTTCGGATGACGGTATAGGACATACTGTTTGGATTATTGAAGATGACAAAGATATTTTGGATATACAGAAGGCGTTTGAAGAAATGTCGGATATCTATATAGCAGACGGGCACCACAGAGCCGCATCTGCTGTTAAGGTGGGTATAAAAAGAAGAGAGGCAAATCCTACCGCTTCATATAGGGAGTCGGATTATTTCCTTTCGGTTTTATTTCCGCATAATCAGTTAAAGATTCTTCCGTATAACAGAGTCGTCAGCGATTTAAACGGATACTCGGAAGAAGAATTTATTGAAAAAATTAAAGATGTATTTGTAGTTGAAGAGGTAAATGATAAGTATCTTCCGGATGAAAAATGTACTTTTGGTATGTATCTTAGCGGTAAATGGTACAAGCTTACAGCTAAGGATGAGATAAAGTCATCGGATCCGGTGGAGGGATTGGATGTATCGATATTACAAAATAATCTGCTTAAGCCGGTACTTGGAATAGATGATCCGAGAACTGACAAGAGAATTGATTTTGTAGGCGGGATAAGAGGACTTGATGAGCTCGAGAAGAGAGCAAATTCGGATATGAAGATAGCTTTTTCTATGTATCCGACTTCGATTGATGAATTATTTTCGGTAGCAGATGCTAAGATGTTGATGCCACCTAAGTCTACATGGTTTGAACCAAAATTAAGAAGCGGAATATTTATTCACAAACTGTAGAAAGAGGGGAAAGATAGAATGTCCAAAAGAAAAGAGGTATTTGCTATAAACTGGATGGAGGTTGATGCTCTTGTTAAGGGTATTCATAACAATCCTCATCACATTCTTGGAATGCACGAATGTATAGATGATGTTTATATCAATGCATATCTCCCGGGTGCTAAGGTGGTAAGCGCCATTGATACCGCAACACGTAAAAAGTATACTTTGGTTTCTGACAGGGTTGAGGGATTCTATTCTGTAGTTATTAAAGACAAAAAGAGATTTGATTATAAGCTTTCGGTTAAATTTGATGACGGTCAGGAGTTAACCTATATTGATCCGTATATATTCGAATCGGTTATTGATCCTATCGACATTAGTTTATTTAATGAGGGTGAACATTACAGTATATATGAAAAAATGGGTGCACACCCTATGGTTGTTGACGGAGTAGAGGGTGTTCTTTTTGCTGTCTGGGCACCGAATGCAGACAGGGTTTCCGTTGTCGGTAATTTCAATAACTGGGACGGAAGACGACATCCTATGAGAAAGCTTGATTATTCGGGTATTTTTGAACTTTTTATCCCGGGTAAATATGTAGGAGAAATATATAAATATGAGATTCAGGCAAAGTCCGGTAAGGTCTTCATGAAGAGTGATCCTTATGCCTTTTCAAGTGAGGTAAGACCGGCAAATGCATCTAAGATTGTTGATTTATCCTATAAGTGGAAGGATGAAAAATGGATAAGTGAAAGAGAGGAAAATAATTCTTTCTCCAAGCCTATGTCTATCTATGAGATGCATATAGGTTCTTGGAAGAGACCGGATGACGGAAGAGAGTTTTTCAATTACAGGGATATAGCTGCAAAGCTTGCGGACTATCTTGTAGAGATGAATTATAATTACGTGGAGCTTATGCCTATTATGGAGCATCCTTTTGATCCGTCCTGGGGTTATCAGGTTACCGGTTATTATGCTCCGACTTCAAGATATGGCGAGCCTACTGATTTTATGTATTTTGTAGATTATCTTCACAGCAAGGGTATCGGCGTAATCATTGACTGGGTACCGGCACATTTTCCTAAGGATGAGCACGGACTTGGAAGATTTGACGGAACGCCTTTATATGAATGTGAGGATCCAAGACGCGGGGAGCATCCTCACTGGGGAACATATATATTTAATTACGGCAGAAATGAGGTAAAGAATTTCCTCATTGCCAATGCTCTTTATTGGGCAGACAAGTATCATGTTGATGGTATCAGAATGGACGCAGTAGCATCCATGCTTTATCTTGACTACGGCAGAAATGGCGGAGAGTGGCTTCCGAATATCTACGGAGGCAATGAAAATCTTGAAGCCATTGATATGATAAAGGAGCTTAATCAGAAGCTTCACGAGCTTCATAAGGGTGTTCTTATGATTGCGGAAGAATCAACTGCATGGCCGATGATGACTCATCCGGTTGATGAGGGTGGTCTGGGCTTTGATTATAAGTGGAATATGGGATGGATGAATGATTTCTTAAGCTATATCAAGTTTGATCCGCTTTACAGAAAGTATCATCATAACAATCTGACCTTTAGTATGGTTTATGCTTACAGTGAGAACTTTATTCTTGTGCTTTCTCATGACGAGGTTGTACATGAAAAGGGATCTATGATAGAAAAGATGCCGGGCGGTTATGAGGATAAGTTTTCTAATTTAAGAGTTGCCTATGGTTATATGATGACTCACCCGGGTAAGAAGCTTCTTTTTATGGGTCAGGAATTTGCACAGTTTTCTGAGTTTAATGAAGCATCCGAAATCGACTGGTCATTATTTGAGTTTGATGCACATGTTTATAT
>CALGGL010000330.1 GCA_937915975.1 uncultured Lachnospiraceae bacterium
GTATATCGTTTTAAGGTTAAGGGAAACTCTGAAATTGATTATTACTATCCATTTTGAATTTCTCCCGCTTAGATGTTACCTTTTAACCTTTGCAAACCTTAGTTGCCGCCTGAGCTTTCATATGCATCATTCATCATTTTAAATTCATCATATGTCACAAGTTCCATCGTAAGACAGTAGTCACCCTGCTTCATAGTAAGGGTGTTTCCTTCAGAGGTTAAATCATACACATCATCCTCATAATCATCAGTAGTCAATGTAGCTTCATCAAACACAAAGCTTCCGCCATATGACATCCTGATTACAAAATATCCTGTATTAGCATTATCATCAAATACAGCAAAAGAATAATCTCCGACATTATAATAGTTCTCAAGCATACTTGCATAATCCTGTCCGGTTCCGTCATCAATATCTGTAATCCTGTAGTAACGCATATTGGCCGGAGCTTCCTCTGTAGTTGCTTCAGTTGTAGCCTCTGTTGTCGCTTCAGTTGTTGCTTCAGTTGTAGCCTCTGTTGTTGCTTCAGTTGTCATTTCCGTTGTTGTATCAGTTGATAATATATCTTCTGTAGATACAGCCTCGGTTGTGGTTTTTTTATCCTTGCTATCGTCCTTATCGTCTTTCTTGTTTTTTACAACCAAAACTATAATAATCGCTGCTACTATAACAACAACCGCAGCTATTATACCGATAATAAGTCCGGTTTTCTTCTTTCCACCGTTACCGTTATTTCCATCATAGCCATTATTTCCATCGTAGCCGTTATTAAAATTGCCCATATTATTAGGTGCTGAACCCATATATCCGGCATTCTGATAATTCATATCCGGTTGCTGGTTATATTGAGGTTGATTATATTGGCCCTGTCCAAATGCCTGCTGATTGTCATACTGTCCGCCATATGCAGCCTGCTGATTAAAAATCTGACCTGTATTTGCAGCCTGCTGATTGAAATTCTGGCCTGCATTTGCAGCCTGCTGGGCTTGCTGCTTTTCATACTCCTGCTTATAATACTGTTGCTGCATCTCATACTGCTGCTGATAGTATTGCTGCTGTGCGGCATTTTGAGCCGTATCATACTGCTGCTGACTATATTGCTGTCCGTTTGCAGGATACCCCTGTCCCTCGCTGTTATATCCCTGATTGTTTTGATATTGATTATTGTTATCCATTTTTTCTTTCTCCTTTACCTTATATTACGGTATGCTAATCCACATTGCAGGTCTCACAGTATTACCTAAGTCCGGTTGGCTTCCGTTAAAGTTTCCGTAAACATCTATAATTGATACAAATTGCTCATTGTTTGCAAATCCGCTCGGTGAACGAAGCCACCACTGTGAGGTTCCGGTTGCACCGTCTCCCTTTTCGCTAACCGCAAAGTAACAGCCGCTTCCCTTTGCATGTCTTGTAGCATATACAAGTCTGTCGCTGTATCCGTAATCGGTAAACTGTCCTTCCATAAATCCGTCTCTATCGGCAAAGTAGGTATTTACCTCGTCTATGTCAAGGCAAAAGAGCTTATCAACCGTATCATTTCCGGCAACCGCCGTAGCCTCCATCCAGCTGTAGCGGCTTGACCAAAAGCTGTTATACTCCGGATTGGAAACAGTGGTATCAAGTATAAGCGCCTTTTCGGCATCGGTGAACATCTTATCATAATAATCCTCACCGTTAAGCTGCTCTCTTATGGTAGCATCCTCCCACTGAATCTTACTCCATTCTCCCTCATCATCCTTTTTACTTTCATTTATCTCAAGGTACTTGCAATGCTCGATTCCGTACTCGGTTATCACAAGCATTTTTCCGTCCTCTACAGCAAGAACTCTCCATGTAAGAGGCTCCGGTCCGTTAAAATAAAAATCGTCCTGTTCAAATGCTCCGAGAGTAATTATATCTCCCACCTGTGCATTTCTTATAGTATCGGCATAGCTTGAGTCAAGCGGTGCTGACATATCAAGACTAAGTATTCCACCGTCAGCCGTATCCGAAAATTCATTTTCACAGGCTGCTGCCTTGGCTCTGTCAACTCTTATAACAGGTCTTGAACCCATATAGCTTGCCGTAACCTCTACACAAGGCATTTCAGTACCCTCATCCAACGAACCTAACGCATAGCAATAATAGGTATTATGAACTCCCGGTGTACGGGTCCAGAATCCGGCTATATCTTCACCGCTTAGGGTATAATCCGTCGTCCACAGGAATCTGTTTTTAGCAAACTTTGTTGGCATGGAAAATCTGTCATTCATTTCAGGCATATACTGTCTTACCTCGCCTACATCAAGGTAGTACACCTTATCTACCGTATCTTCACCGTCATAGCAGTCAACCACTTCACCCTCATACCATTTTGCAAGATTCTCATCGTATTCCTCATGTATATAATCCGAATATGCTTTATTGGATAATGTAGTTTCAAGAATTGCATCCTGCTGTGCCTTGGAAAAAGCATAATTGTAAAATGGTCCGTTGAGCATAGCCCTTGCATCACACATATCCCATGTGCACATTTCCCAGTCATAATTAAATAAAGGTGAATCAATTACATACTCTGTTATAAGCACCAGAGTACCGTCTGCCTCCTCATCAAGCACAAGCCAGGACAAAGGCTCCGCTCCGTTTTCAAAATCATCATCCTGCTCAAAATATCCAAAACGAACATAGTCACCTACCGTTGCATCTGCTATGGAAACTATGTCATTTTCAGTGTAAACCTCCTTGGAAGCAAGCAATGAAATCTCCTCCTGCTGTTCCTCTGTAGATGCATCACCGCCTGTAGCTACATCTTCTGCATCCGTAGGTGTATCGCCATCATTATTTCTTTGATCCTCCCATTTAGCTCTTACGCCCTCATTATCCACATCTGATTTTTTACCACAGCCCGATAACAAGGCAGCGCTTAACATAACCATCATGCCCATAGATATGATTTTATTTCTTGTTTTTTTCATAAGCAGTATTCCTTTCATGAATTTTTTGTGACAAGGTGCCTGTTCCCGTGACACATTTATAGTGTTGGAAGCTCCTGCCATCCTGTCGGCTCACTTCCCGGCTGTCCATAATAATACTCATCCCCATTTTGATACATTGTTCCCTCATCATGCGGAGTTTTTATTACCTCACCGTCAAGTGTCTGGTATGAATCTCTCTCTGTTATAACATCACACCAGCTTTCAGTAAATCTGTCAGCAGCGGTTGCACCGCTGTAATCATTAAGCATATCATTAAATTCTTTGTTTGAGGTATTCTGTGCATCCAGCCTTATCGCCCAGAGCTGATCCGAATACGCTTTAATAAGGTATACAAATCTTGGCATTACTGCAAGATTTTCGTATATCATTTGGTAATAATCATAATATTCATTAAAGGCTTCCTGACTGGTTGCCGCATACATTATGATAAAATCATTGTCCCAGGAATCAAAGGTAAGCTGATAAACCTGTGCATCATAAAAAATCTCACAGGCATAATTAACCGCCATTGATTCTGTGTAATAAGTAATTCCATCATAATTAAGCATATCCTGCCTGTAACCCACAGTAGCCTCGGCACCGGCAAGTGTCCAGTCATTTCCCATGGTATTGCCCGGAACCGAATTAACCATCTGAAGCTGTTGCTCTGTGGATGTAATCATTGTATCAAGATTACCATTTACATAATCGACAAGCTCCTGCGGCTGCTCCATCTGATAAAGCAAGGTATGGTCTGTTGAAAAATTATTATCCATAAAAAAGGAAATGTATTCGTCAGCCGTCATATATGGCTGTTTTTTAACTCTCTTTACAGTATCTACAACAGGCTCATCCACCTGACCCATGGAATCCCATGAAAATTCATAATGTGCCGAAGACTGATAAATAACTGTTGCCTGTCCGTCCGGACTCTGAAATACCACTGTTGCCTGCCCCGGATAAGACATATCTGCCGTATTCCAATTTACTGCCGTTTCCATAGTCCATCCGTAAGGCACGAAGCCTTCCACTACTTCAACACCGCTTGATTGGTCATATCCGGTCTGAAAGGACCCAAATATACCATTATATGCCGATGTATCAAGCCCTGATACAGGCTGTGCCGTACCCGGTGTTTCCCCTTGTCCCGGGTTAATTGGATTTCCCTCTGTTATAGGGATTAATTGTCCGGTTGTTTCCTCGTATATATCCTCTGTTGTATCACTCGTACTACTCTCGCTGCAGCCTGTAAGAATCGAAAGAGACAAAGTTCCTGCGAGTAATGCTGCAATCATCTTTTTTTTCTTCATAAGCAGATTCCTTTCTAAATTATATTTAGTAAATATGAGTACTTGTTTTTATTGCAGGAGCGATACACTTAAACATCGTACCCTGTACAACAGGATCATAATTCATAGAATCTGTCTTTAACTGCCATTGATCCACATACTGCTCCGTCAGTTCATACTGTATACCGATTTCTACATCTTCTCCATCGTAGACATAATTTCCTTCCGGCAAATCCATCCAACCCTGAAAATAGTGCACCGAATGCGGATACAAATCAAAGCCTAAGGAATTTCCAAATGCTGCATTTCCATTAACCTCGACCTCATCACCCCAGCAATCAAAATCATAACCAAGGTCTGAATCATTAACTACAAAACCTTTTAGACAGATTGTATCATTTTCCTCTTCCTCAGTATTGACTCTTGTTATATAAAACTTCACACCATTGTAATCAATCATAGGAGCAAATCCCGACAAATCAGGGACATCACTTACAACGTTTTCCTGCCCATTAGGATAAAATGCCACCTCTTCTCCGATAAGATAAAGATAGTCCTCATCCTCCGCTTCAGCGATGAACTCCAAACTTGATGGTTCATCCGAAAAACCTGTATAATCATAATCCCAATTGTGATCATCCAGCCAGACTATAGAAATCTCTCTGGTCTGTCCCTTTGCTACACGCGACTGTGGTGTAAGTGCTTTTCTTCCTATCTCGACACCGTTATATCTTACAAATAAGAAATTCACCCAGATACCGCCCTTTGCCCTGTTGTTGGTAACCTTCAAATCCCATCTGTAGCGCATATCTTCAAAATCGCCTTCAGGCTGAGGATGATGGATATTAACTATCTCAATTGTCATAACCTCATTATCAACTATTATAGGCTTCTCCGGCACATAATTAGTTCCGATAGCTGGATCATGATTTACATCATCAATATCAGCTAAAACCCTTTTTGGAATTAATCTCCACCATTTTGTTTTTTGATATGAATATCCATTCTTAACTATTCTATTATCTATATCTGTGAATAATTCTCCAGTATCCATATCTTTTATAAGATATCTCAACAAAGGCCATCTTGTTCCTCCTTTTGATTCAGGTATTGTAAATATATCATAAAAGCCATCATCAATTTTAGATAAAGGATGTAAGGGTAAATCTTCTGAAACATATTTTATATTATTTGAAACAAGCATATTAAATCTATCATTTTCTCTTATTAATCCATATTTAGATGGATCTTCAATATTAGTATCAATATTAGGCATATTATTAATCGTTTCTTCACTTGCATCTTCAGGAAGATAATAAAGACTTCCAAAATAATCTCTAAGACAAAAATATCTAACTGCTCCCATTAGTGTAGTTCTAAACATACCAATACATCTGAGACATTCACTATCTAAATCACATTCAGCCAAAAATCCAAACATAAAAGCAACAACTGAATAAACGTTTTTTTCATGTCCTTTTAATTGCATTTCTTGTACATCTATTTTCTTTTTCTTTCCTTTAATTAAATAATAACAATGTGTTTCTATTCTATTATCATCTCCTGAATAACTTGATATGGCCTTGGATAAAGCATTACCACTTCCTGCTGGAAGTGTGCATATTGCACATCTTTCTAAAAATTTATTTTTAATTTCTTCTTCTCTGTGAAATATTGCGTTTATTATTTCATGAATTATACCATCTCCACTGCATGCTATAAATCCATCATAAGCCATTGGATCTAATGTTAAAACATGATTATACGCTTGCTTATGTTCACTAGTAACTATTTTATCTATTTCAATTTCAGTTTGAGCAAAAATACTTTCAGCTTTTGCCCATAAAGTGAGAGAATTTCCTTTACCTCCTATAGGATTAATAAAAGCAAGAAATTTTCTTTTTCTATTTTTAGCTTGTAATTCATTTAATTTTGGTAAAGAAATTTCATAAATATATTTTTTAATTTGTGTCACATTATCATTTTGTATTAAAAAATAATCAGTAATGTATTCTCTTATTCTATAATTATTTCTACATTTGCAATCACAACAAAATAAACATTTACAAAAATTACAATTTGACTTAGAAATAAGAGGGAAATATGTTAAAGAACAAATTTCCTTCTGAGACAATAATTTATCTTTTTCAATATTTTTATTATTTGTATTTACCATAATATTATTATTTATTTCATTAACTTTTTCTTTATCAATATTTTCTTGAGATAAAAAACTTATAAAATCAATTTGTTCTATTGTTTTTAAATAAATATAATTATCATTATCATTATTATCCTTCTCTCCAATATTCTTATTATTAATATATAATTCTATATTAATTGACATTTTTTGCGTATTTATACTTAATTTTACCTTTTTTAATTTTCCTCCTTCAATTAATTCACATTCGAAAGATTTAGAAGTTTCTGGAGAATCTAATATATCAGAATTTTGATTTAAAATTAATTTTTTTGGGTCTGATGAAGTAATAATGTTATCTTCCTCATTTTCTTTCATTATTTAAAAAATAATAAATAAAAATAAAATAAATTATATATTTTTTATATTTCATTTTATTTTGCCTTTAAACAAAAAATGGGGATTGGGGATTGGGGATTGGGGATTGGGGATTGGGGATTGG
>CALGGL010000331.1 GCA_937915975.1 uncultured Lachnospiraceae bacterium
TATAGCACGTGATGCTCTGCAGCAGGTTGAAATGCTCAATGTTTGCAGGACCTACCAAATGCATAAGACTCATAGGATTCTGCATCTTAACACATATTATATAAAATGAGCGTCTTACCCTGATAAACTTTTGAACATCATAAGCAAGTGCGGCATGATTATATATCTTGGTTCTTGAATCCTTTCTTCCCTCTTCATTTTCTATTGTTATCATAATACCGGTCATGGCTATAGCCTCGGCAAAAAGCTCTGTGTGCATCGGAACAAACAAAAACTGAACGAGTGTACCTATACCTACAAGTACAAAGAAATAAATCATTATACGCTTGGTTTTTAAGCTTATGGCATCCCAGAAGAACAAAAGCATAACAATAGCAAATATATAATAGAGTATGCTTACCACATAGATAATATTTTCACCCCAATTTCTGTGAAATTCACCATTACCCGTGAAATAATATACCCAATGTGTGAAAGGATTGATAATTGTCAGAAGCACCGTAAGTATAACAGGGATTTCATAGATAAAATGATTTTTCTTCTTTAATACATAATTTGCTCCCGTAATTAAAGCTATATAAAAGCAAAATAGTGGAGCTAAGAAAGAGTGAAATACGAAGTAAATATACTGTGCCGTCACACGCATGCCGCGCATAGCACCGGATGTATCAAGATATGGTTTTGCGAGTGCACTCATAAAATTACAAATTGCGGTGATAAGTATATTACAAAATATAAAAACAAAAAGCTTATTTTGAACCTTTTCTGGTTTTGAATGTATAAATGTATAAAATAGACATGAAGCACAGACAACGATTGTACAAATCTGAAAGCCTGCTCCGTCAAGTATTGCCGGTACATTTCCCCACATAGTATCTTCCCCCAAAAATAAAAATTACCGGCAGGAACTTTCGATATGAAATTCCCTGCCGGTCACATAACATCTAAGATGTTAATATTTTACACTATATTTCAATTAATTACAATCATTAATTATAATCCCAGCACCTCCAAAAGCTTAAATTTAACCTTAATCTTACTGTCTTTATCTTTGTCGTGATCTACAAACAGTTTTTCATAGTCCTCTTCGCCGAGCACATCCTGAAGCTTTTCTCCATCCTCTTTTGATACAACTGCACCGGCTTCCATCGGATAACACATCATAGGATAGAGTATACACCAGAAGTTTTCACCGCGGGCATCCCCTATATCAACTCTTAAAGCCTCATATTCTCCCGCAGGAAGAACCAGCTCTCCGTATTGTCTGATAGGAAAAAAATCCTTTGAGATATATACTCTTACACTATAGACGTATCCGGCCTCTCTAATACTTTCTTCAGCAATATCCTTTATATAATCAAGATTGTTATTAAGATATTCCATTATCTCTTCTCTTGTTTTATCCCCTGAAAGCTCTCCTCCTATTCTCATAAGTATGTCATCCCTGACCTTATATTTCAATGCTAAATCAGCCTCACTGTTACTGTTGGCTCTTACATGGAATCTAAGTATTGCATCCTCAAGGCTGTCACAATACGGCGTTTCATATTCATTAAATGCAAGAGCTGAATCCTTCATACTCTCAGAATCCACATTTTCGACAAGCGAGATATCCTCCGTCTGATAATCCGCTCTACTGATTTTCATTAATTTTAAAAAATGTATTCCGTAAGACAAAGAGATGCCGCCAACTACTCCGAGAAAAACCCCTATTAATGCTCCTCTTGCTATACGCGTTGCCATAATATTATTCCTCCATTCAAAACTAATTGATATATCAGAATTCTTCCCCCGCATACAACTTTTTAATCAGATTTCTTAACTTTATTTTTTCTTCGTTGTCACCATAATAATATTTTACCTCAACCGACTTGGTTATCGAGGGCATATTTTTTAACTCATCAATCAAATCAGGGTCCACATTGTAAAGTCTTATAAGCTTAAGATGTCCGAGATCCACATGCTTTTCCTTAGCCGTATAATAATCATCAAGAGCCACATCTAACGCACCTGCCATACACTCATATTCATCAGTTGTCAGTAAATCCTCCGAATCTCCCTTGTAATCAGATAAATCCGCTATCTCAAATTTAAAGGTATAAATATAATCTTCAACCTTCATGTCAAGATTCCCTCTCACCGTAAGAGTAACAGCATAATCCATGGTTTCAAGCGAAGACTGTCTGTCATCAATTTTTCCATAGCTTATCCTGCTCTTACATCCCGTAAGAAATAACATGGAAAGCAAAAAGCATAAACACAAATTAACAGTTCTTTTACCCGCTAAGACACCGAGTCCACTTTTACCAAGTTCCACTTTGTTAACCGACTTGCTTTTTTTCCTTCTGTATTTGACAAGATATATCAGCAACGGTATAACAAGGCTTATTCCGATGTCAAACCAAAGGAGATATTTTAAAAGAATATCCGATACACCATACAGACTCCAAAGCCATGAACCAAGCACGGAAAGAATCATAACCAAAACTATTGTCCACCATTTATCCGACACAACCTGAATCGAATTATTGTTAATCATTCCCCTTTCATCCTTCTCAAACTCATTCCATCTTTTTGAAAATGCAACCCTTAAAAACTCCTTAGCATAAAACATATATCCGCTTATAACCGCAAATACCCCAATCAGTAAAAATGCAACCACGGCATAATCCATCCTTTCTATGCCACCCGGAAAACGTGCTGCCTCCATAACATAAAGAACAGACATACTGCTGTCCCCTGCCCACCTTTCACCTATAACTCCCTGAACAAATATATAAGAGAAAAGGAGTGCCACAAGTACCCATATTATGGTTTTTAAATATCCGCTCCATCCTGTTTTTTTTACCTTGGTCAATGTAAAAAGCATAGTTTCAACAGAGGACATAACTATAAGCATCTCATATCCTCCCATAAGTATGCCTTTATAATCCACATTTCCTTTTATACCATTTAACCGCCAATCCACATTACTGACGGAAAAAACCGCAACAAGTATAAGAGGCACAATCATCCACCAGAACAAAAGCTCTATAAGTCTTCCTCTTTTTTCAATATCTCTTGAGGCTCCGTATCCGCATATTAAAGTAAATGAAACAATAATAACCCATAGATTAAAGCTTCTTAACATATACTCTCTTAAAATTACCGCAAAAAACAATGTGATTATCGATGCCTTGATTATATATCTTACGGCATATAACACATCAATAACCTTTCCGCCCTTACCTAAAAGCTCATCCGTTTCCTCTATCATCCCATTCGGAAATGCTTTGGAGTAAAAATAAATAATAAGACTGTATAAAAATGTAAATATCATGCCTAAAGCAAATGCCATATAATGCTGTCCTCCGGCATTACTTGCGCAGATATACGGAACAACAATTATTCCGAGTGTTATATTTTCAATCAGCCCCATTCTAAAGCTTTGTCTTTCTGAAATTTTTCCATTATCGAGTCTCATGTCTCTAACCTCATTTCTTAATTCACACAATTATGCTTCTAAGCTTCCTCTCATATTAATCTTTCCCATTATCCTTAAGTCTGATTCTGTTACCTCGCCTTACCCAGACAGGTCTCTTTTTCATGAGACTTATCGGTGCTCTTATAACAAAATCCCGGTTCTGCTTTTCATCAATACTTCCGCATATAACAGGCATCATATAAGGTACTCCGAAGCTCTTAATCTCCGAAAGATGAATGGCGATAATCAAAAGACCGAGAACGAAACCGTAAAGCCCCGCCATTGAAGATGTAAAAATTATAAAAAACTTAAGCAGCCGAAATACCGAAGCAAATTCTTCATTAGGAATTGCAAAGGATGCTATGGCGGTAAGTGCTACCACGATAACAACTATCGTACTTACGATTCCTGCCTCAACCGCAGCCTGCCCCACTATGAGTCCTCCAACCACGCCAATGGTATTGCCAAGAGGTCCCGGAAGCCTTATTCCCGCCTCCCTAAGAAGCTCAAACAAAAATTCCATAATAAGCATCTCGATGATAATCGGAAATGTAACTATGGAACGGGCATTTGCAATGGCATAAAGAAGTCTTGTTGGAAGCATATCACTGTGATATGTGGTCACCGCTATATAAAATCCCGGAAGTGTAATAGCGATGAAAGCAGCTATATATCTTATAAACCTTGCAAAGGTTCCCACTGCCCACCGGTTATAATAATCATCCGACGCCTGAAGCAACATATTAAAATTACAGGGCGCCATCAAAACCTCAGGTGAATTATCAAAGGCTATGACCGCCCTTCCCTCGACGATTCCCGCTGCCGCCTTATCAGGTCTTGTGGTTGTTTGAAATATAGGAAAAGGCGAATACCTTCTGTCATCCATAAGATGCTCCGCCATACCACTGTCAAAAATCGCATCTATATCATATCTGTTTAATCTCTTTTCAATCTCATCAATGAGTCCCGGCGCGACCAAGTCCTCCATATACATAATTGCATAAGAGGTTCTTGAACGCTGTCCTATAATCCCCTGCTTTACACGAAGCTTGGCATCCTTTATTCGTCTTCTGATTAGTGCAGTACTTTGTCTTATTCCCTCATTGAAGCTGTCCTTCGGTCCCCTCATACCCGCTTCGGTATCATTTTCGGTTATGCTTCTTAAGGGATATTTTTTGGAGGATATGATAAATGTCTTAGCAAAACCGTCTACAAACATGGCAGTATCACCGTTTAAGACCGCCTCAACGGTTTTATCAAAGGAGGTCTCTTCTTTAATATCAACCGTCTGTGCCTCCACATAAAATATCTTTTCCCAAAGATTAAGATTCGGCAAAAAGCCCTGCTGCCACTCATATAAAACCGGTTTTAAAACAGTCTGTTCAATCATCTCATTGTTGGTAAGTCCGTCTATATATATTAAGTGAAGCTTTGTCCGTGCATTTATTTTTTCAATAAAAAAAGACTTTTGGACAATATCGCCGCATCCGTAAAACAGTTCATTTAAAACCTTAATATTTTCATCAACGGATGAGCTTATATCGACCTTAAGTCTGTTTTTTTCATTATATAAATCAAACATAAAAAACCCCGCACACTGTGATATCCATTTATTGATAATTTATAGTTTGTGCAGGGTTTTGATATTTATTCTGCATTTGTAACATTTTTTATAACTATCTGTTCCTGATTATAAATATGCTCCTTCATAATCTTTTCCGCTGTATCCGCATCACCCTTAAGAATCGCCATGGTTATCAGATCATGCTCTCTGACAAGATTATCGTGATACAGAAAGTCCTTAACATATTCGACTCTGTAACGATAAACCTGCTCACGAAGATTCTGGGTTATGTTTATAAGCTTATTATTTTTACTCGCCTTATATATAACATTGTGAAATGCCTCGTCACCCTCGACTATGGCGGGAACAAGCTTTGAATTAATAGCCTCCTTAAATTTTATACATGCAGTCTTTAACTCCTCCTTGCCCTTATCATCTATTCTCTCACAGGCAAGTCTTACGGAAAGTGCTTCCATAGCCATACGAACCTCAAGTGCATCCTTAAGATCCTTTACCGTAATCTTGGCAACCTCGGCGCCCTTCCTCGGAACCATAACCACAAGTCCTTCAAGCTCGAGCATACGAATTGCTTCTCTTACCGGTGTACGGCTTACGCCAAGCTTATTGGCAAGCGTAACCTCCATAAGTCTCTCACCGGGTTGAAATTCACCCTCAATAATAGCCTGTCTTAAGGCATTAAATACCACCTCTCGAAGTGGCAGATATTCATCAAGCTTTAAACTAAGTTTTTTCATAACACCCTCCGTTATTATTCAGATACAGGTTCCGTCACATACACCTCTTGTGACAGTTCTTTTTTGATTATATATTCTCCGGCAGCCTCCGCCACACTCTTATCCTCATATATACCAAATACAGTCGGCCCGCTTCCGCTCATAATTGCATTTAATGCACCCTTATCCTTCATAATATTTTTTAATTTTTCAATTTCAGGATGAAGCTTAACCGTAACCGTTTCAAGAACATTATCCATTCTTTCGGCAACACCCTTTATGTCCTCGTTGGAAAGTGCTTCTATCATGCCGTCCACATCAGGATGAAGCTTTAATTCATCACATTTAAGATTCTTATAAACCATTCCGGTACTGACACTGACAGGAGGCTTAGCCACCAATACGAAGCAGGATGAAAGCGGTTTTACAGATGTCAGCTTCTCACCTATTCCCTCCGAAAGAGCAGCCCTTGCCATGATGCAGTAAGGCACATCCGCTCCAAGCTTAACGCCTATATCCATGAGTTCTTTTTCCGAAAGTCCCAGTTCAAATATTTGATTCACAGCCTTTATGGCTGCGGCGCAGTCTGTACTTCCGCCTGCCATGCCTGCCTCAACCGGAATATGCTTCTCAAGGTGAATGTTGATACTTGCATTAATTTCAAATTTATCAAACATAAGGCTTACCGCCTTATACACAAGGTTTCTGTCATCAACAGGAATTTTGTCGCTGTTAGCGGTAAGAATTATTTTGTATGATTTGGCTTCCTTTTTTTCTGATACCTTTTTCTTGCCGTCTTTATATTCTTTTATATCCCTATCATCAACAGAAAATGTAAGAACATCATGAAGACTCAGATTCTGCATTATCATCCTGACATCATGATAACCGTCCGGTCTTCTTCTAATTACATCCAAGGCAAGGTTAACCTTGGCATACGCATTTAATTTTAATTCCATATTATCCCCCAAATGTTATTGTTTTGAACAACAATTGACTATAATTATAAACATATAAAGCGACATACTTTTGTATACAATATACATTTTATCAAAAAAGAAATAAATATTAAAGAAATAATTGCATTTTTTTATTGATTATTTATTATTTTTCAGTATAATAT
>CALGGL010000332.1 GCA_937915975.1 uncultured Lachnospiraceae bacterium
ATATCCTGACCCATTCTCTGTCCTGAGCCGCCGGCTATTATTATCGCAACATTCATTTTATTTTTCCCCTCTGCGTTTTATACTGTATTTCTTACCGTAACTCTTTACCTTGTAATCAGTCGGAAGTGCTGTCATTTTTTTATCATCTATACCCTCCGAGCTTTCCTTCCTGAACATAATTTTAAGCGTAAGAAGCATAAGCTTTATATCAAGCCAGTACGAGTATTGCTGTATGTAAGTCAAATCCATCTTAAGCTTATCTATCGGTGAGGTATTATATTTACCGTAAACCTGAGCATATCCCGTAAGTCCGGCTTTTACCTTAAGTCTGAAATCAAACTGAGGTATGCTTTTTTCATATTTTAAAAACATCTCCGGTCTTTCAGGTCTCGGTCCAACCAAAGACATATCACCCTTTAGTACATTTATAAGCTGAGGTAGCTCATCAAAATGAAGATTTCTTATAACTTTTCCAACAGGCGTAATTCGCGAATCAGTCTTGCTGGCAAGTCTGGCATTTCTTCCCTTATCATTTTCATCATTCCTCATACTTCTGAATTTGTAAATCATAAACATTTTTCCGTCTTTTGTAAGACGAAGCTGTTTGTAAAAAATGCTTCCACCGTCATAAAGCTTGATAATAATCGCTATCAAAAGCATAAGCGGTGACAGTATAATCAGTGCAACAAGAGAAACTATAATATCGGTAATCCTCTTTAGTATTCTGTCATCCATATTAAGTCCGTAATTTCTCGAAAGATATATAGGTGTGTCAACCAGGTAAAGGTCATCGGAGCATTTCATAATAATATCGGTTATTTTGGGCACTATATATGTCCTTATCGAATGCTCATAGCAGTACTTCACTATCTCATTTCTTTCCTCTGCAGGAAGCTCATACAAAAACACTCCCTCAAAATCAAGAACATCACTGCATATTTTTTCAAAGCCTTTCTGATAATTCAAAATCTCACATACCTCATATCTGTCCTGCCTTGAATCAAGCTTTTTCAAAAACCCTTCAAGAGGATAGTTTCCGTATATTATTATTACCTTCCTCGGCGGATAGATATGTACATATATCTGTCTTGCAAGAATCACCCATACAACATCAAAAGCAATTTGAATGACAGCCATTATTATTATCGGAAGAACATCAACATAGTCACTCCACACCATACATATAAATATATGCCCGACTATAGCTGCAAAAAAAACCGACAAAATATGAGACAGACATAAATCCATGCTTCTCATATATCTGTTTTTATATCCATTAAGACTCTTGGTAATAAGAAACATAAATAAAGAATACATACCAACCACAATAATATCATTATTGCGATATGTTGAAATCCTGTAATACTTGAACCACACGTAAGTAAAAGACAGAATTTCAAAAAGTAATATTACCAAATTAGCCGAAACACTCAGCAGTCTTTTTTTCTGCTCATAAATATACATCTTAGCTCCTACACTGTTTCTATACTTCTATATCCCCGTCAAAGACCACTTTAGCAGGGCCGGTCATATAAATCAGATTTTCCTCCCTGTCCCATTTGATTATAAGCTCACCTCCAAGGAGTTTCACCGTAACCTCGTCATCGGTAAGTCCGTTAAGGATAGCTGCAACAACACTCGCACAGGTTCCCGTTCCACACGCAAGGGTTTCACCTGAGCCTCTTTCCCAAACACGCATCTTAGCATACTTTCTGTTTACTATCTGAACAAATTCGGCATTAACCCTTTTCGGAAAAAACTCATGTTTTTCAAATAAAGGTCCGACCTTTTCAAGAGGAAAATTATCAGTATCATCGACAAAAACAACACTATGCGGATTCCCCATAGAAACACAGGTTGTTCTGTACTCCTTACCTCCTACAATTATAGGATAATCAATAACCTGATTTAAATCCTTAGGCAAATTATCCGTAAGCACAGGTATTTTATCGGGTTCAAATATAGGGGCTCCCATATTTACGGTAACCTTACTGACCTTACCGTTTTCCGTAAAAAGCTTAAGATACTTTACTCCAGATCGGAAGAGCACACGTCTGAACTCCAGTCACGA
>CALGGL010000333.1 GCA_937915975.1 uncultured Lachnospiraceae bacterium
AAAGATAAGGCTTACGCAATTTATAACGGACACAGGCTTATGTCCAAGATAACGGGTACGGGATGTATGCTTTCAGCTATGCTGGGAGCATATCTTACCGCAAACAGGGATAACAAGCTTTGCGCTGCAGCGGCAGCAGTATGTGCCATGGGTATTGCCGGCGAGCGTGCGGTAGAGCGTGCCATAGAGTGTGATGCGGGAAGCGGTAGCTTAAGAACATTTATTATAGATGAGATATATAAGATGACGGATGAAATCCTTAATGAAAACGCAAAGTGTGAGCTTATCGGTGAAAAGGAAAAATCAAATGTTGTAAGAGATAAATTCCTTGCCAATTCAATGAAGCTTTATGCGGTAACCGACAGGGGCTACCTTAAGGGGAGAACTCTTTTTAGTCAGGTTGAGGCTGCCATTAAAGGCGGAGCAACCTTTATTCAGCTTCGTGAAAAGGAGGCTTCCGAGGATGAGTTCGTAAGTATAGCAAAAGAGATAAAGGGTTTGACAGACAAATATAAGATTCCGTTTGTCGTTAATGATAATGTAAATGTTGCCATGCTTGTAGATGCCGACGGAGTTCATGTCGGTCAAAGTGATTTGGAGGCTAAGGAAGCAAGAAAGCTTATAGGTGCGAATAAAATACTGGGTGTATCGGTTCATTCGGTAAGTCAGGCTCTTGAAGCTGAAGCTAACGGTGCGGATTATCTCGGGGTAGGCTCGGTATTTAATACCATCTCCAAGGATGATGCGGATTCTGTTTCGTATGATACATTAAAAGCCATATGTGAGGCAGTAAGTATACCTGTTGTGGCAATCGGCGGTATCAGTATCGATAATGTAAGTGAGCTTTCGGGAAGCGGTATATCGGGAGTAGCTGTTATATCGGCACTGTTTAACAACGATGATGTTGAAAAAGCGGCGAAGGATCTGCTTGAAAAGGTTGAGGAAATAATCTGTTAAATAAAAAATGAAAAAGAAGATTATATATTATCAAAATGAATTAGAGGATGAATTTTCGGCTGCACAGATAAAGGCGAGAGCCATAGATGAAAACTATGATTATGACGGTGGCTTGGGCAGAAGAATAGCACGCCTTTTTGTGTATGTGATTTTTGCCAAGCCGGTTGCATTTATATATCTTAAGCTTTTTTACGGTCACAGGATTGTCAACAGAAAAATAATAAAGGATTATCTTAAGAAAAAAAGTGATAAGGGATTTTTCTTATATGGCAATCATACCAATGCAGGAGCAGATGCACTTATTCCGTCCATGGTATGTATGCCGAAAAATGTTTCGGTTATAGTTCATCCGAATAACGTTTCCATGCCGGTTTTCGGACATGTGACACCATGCCTTGGCGCGATTCCGCTTCCGGATGATAAAAAGGCTATGGTAAACTTTATGAAATCCGTTGAAGCAAGAGTATGTAAGGTTAAGGATTGCATAACCATCTATCCTGAGGCACATATATGGCCGTATTATACCCACATAAGACCGTTTACGGATAAATCATTCGGTTACCCGGTAAAGTATAAGACTCCTGTTTTCTGTTTTACCAACACCTATCAGAAGAGATTTTTCTTTGGAGGAATAAGAATGGTAACTTATGTTGACGGACCGTTTTATCCCGAGGAAGATATACCTGTTGTAAAAAGCAGAAGGTGTCTTAGGGATGCCGTGTATGATACAATGGTTAAGCGAAGCGGAAATAATAATGTTGAGAAGATTGTTTACAAGAAAAAACAGGATATATGATTCAAAATGTGTGAATTAAGAATAATAAACATCGGAGATTGGCTATGAATGTTTTATATGCGGGAAATTATAAGGTTTTTGACGGAGTTATGACAAGTATGCTATCTATACTTAAGCGTACAAGCGTAACCGAACCCTTTTGCTTTTATATACTGACTATGGATGTTTCCGATATTAAAGAAGAATATAAGCCCATAACAGATAGACAGATTGATATATTAAGTCAGGCGGCAAAAAAATACAATCAGGAAAATCAGATTAAATTAATTGATGTAACGGATATATATAACAAGGAATTTGCCGGAAGCCCAAATGAGCAGTGCTATTGTTCACCTTATACGTTAATCAGGCTTTTTATGGATATGCTCCCCGATATACCGGATAAGATTCTTTATCTTGATGCTGATATTATGTTTAACAGGGATATAGCACTCCTTTATAATCAAGACATTTCGGATTACGAATATGCGGCAGCAAGGGATCATTACGGAAAATATCTCATATATCCTAATTATATAAACGCCGGAGTGCTTTTGTTTAATATGAAAAAATGTAAGGAAACCGGAATTTTTGGAAAGGCGAGAGAGCTTATAAAGATTAAGAAGCTTACCTTTGCCGACCAGAGTGCCATAATCAGAAGTACAACGAGAAGAAAGGTGCTGCCGCAGAAGTTTAACGACCAGAAGTTTTTACATAAGTCGACGGTTGTAAGACATTTTTCAAAAAGACTTTTTTACCTGCCGTATCCCCATACGGAAAATGTCAAGCAGTGGCACATAGACAGAATGAAAAAGGTTTTTGGATATAACCAATTTGATGATATATTGGACGAATATTTAGGCTGGAAGGAGAAATTGAAAAATGAGCAGATTTAATTTGGCGGACAGAAGATTAATGAGGAAGAGCTATCTGATTCCCGTATTTTTTGCGATTGACGATAAGTATGTGAAGTATTTTGCTGCATGTCTTAAGTCATTGATTAATCACACAAATCCTGAGAATCAGTACAATGTGCATATACTTCACGAGGATATTACATTGAAAAATCAGGACAGAATCAAGGAAATGGAAATAGAAAATGTATCCATCAGCTTTGAAAATGTTACAAAAAGAATTGAAAAGATAAGAAAAAAGCTCTCTATAAGGGATTATTATTCATATACAACCTATTACAGAATGTTTATAGCGGATATGTTTCCGCAGTATGATAAGGTTATTTATCTGGATGCGGATATAATCATTTTGGATGATGTTGCAAAGCTTTATCAGTACGAGCTTGGAAAAAATTACGTTGGTGCCGTAAATGAGCAGGTTATGGTTAATCATGAAATATTCGGAAGCTATGTGGAGCAGGTTCTTGGTATCAGCAGAATGGCTTATTTCAATGCCGGAGTTCTGGTTATAAACAGCAGACAGTTCAGGCGACAGAACATTTTACAGAAGTTTGTTGATTTGATAAATGCATATACCTTTGTGGTAACTCAGGATGAGGACTATCTTAATATTATATGTCAGGATAAAATTCTTTGGATTGATTCAAAATGGAATTACCAGACCTCTGACCCTGTTGACAGAGACTTAGCCGATATCGGGATTATTCATTATGCTTATGCCGTAAAACCGTGGCACAGTAAGGATATAAGAAATTCAAAGGTTTATTGGGACATTTCCAAGGAAACCATGTTTTATCCTATGCTTAAAAAGGAATATGATGAGCGTACAGCGGCTGATAATGCTGCCTTTGATGAGGTTGGAGAAAAACTTGAAAATATTGCCTTGGATGAGATGCACAGGGAGGATAATTATCTTCACAAATATCTCGGAATTGACCAGCCGAAGCTTACCAGACAGGATATCATAAAGAAAATCGAACAATACGAGAAGGAAGGCAGATTTGATGAGGATGTCGAGGACGATCCGCCATCAAGGGAGCTTCTTCCGGATGAGGTGGATTACTTAAGAAAAAATATGTCTAACCGAATGAGAACAAAGTATGCCTTCAGGATTGCAAGATGGTTTATGAATACCATGATAAGAAAAAAGCAGCTTATCATAAAAGAGATAAAGGGTATAGAAAACTACAGAAATTTAAAAAGCGGTGCAATTATTACCTGTAACCACTTCAATGCCATGGACAGCTTTGCCATGCATATAACATACGAAAAGTCCAGACAGAGGAGACGTAAGTTTTTCAGGATTATACGTGAGGGAAATTATACCAGCTTCCCGGGCTTTTACGGCCTTTTGATGCGTAACTGCAATACACTTCCTTTAAGCTCGAATAAAGAGACTATGAAGAAGTTTATAAAGGCTGTGGACACAATACTTCAGAAGGGACATTTTATACTTATATATCCGGAACAGAGTATGTGGTGGAATTATAGGAAGCCAAAGCCTTTAAAGAAGGGCGGCTATACCTTTGCGGCAAAGAATAATGTTCCTGTGCTTCCTTGCTTTATAACCATGGAGGACAGCAATGTGCCGGGTGAAGGTGGACTTCCTGTTCAGGAATACACCATCCATGTATCCGAGCCTATTTATCCGGATCCGGAAAAGAGCCGTGCCGCAAATGTTAAGGAAATGATGGATAAAAACTATGCCGTATGGAAGGAAATATACGAAACCACCTACGGAATTCCACTTAAATATACTTGTGATGAATAGATCACGACTATACTTATCAGATGTTATTTACATGATTAATTAGGATATGAAGTATGATTGATGATATAATTAAAAAAATCAGTCCGTATGTTTCCGATAAGAAATGTGTTATTATGGATATGGACGGAACAATTTTAGACAGTATGAAGATGTGGCATGAGCTGGATGTTGTTTATCTCGGGTCTATGGGGCTTGAAGCAACACCTGAGTTTTGTGAGGCGGTAAAGACTCTGACAATTTATGAGGCGGCCGATTATATCGTACAAAGCTATAAGCTTGATAAGTCGGGTGAAACGGTTGCAAGAGAGATACTTGATATGTCGGAGGATAAATATCGAAATGAGATTCCTTTAAAGGATAATGCTGCTTTTCTTATGAAGTATTTCCATGACATAGGTAAAAAAATTGTTATAGCCACATCTAACGAGGAGGAGCTGACTAAGGCTGCTTTATCGAGAAATGGTGTTATGGAATATGTAGATTATATAATAACATCTACTATGGTGGGAATCAGTAAGGAATTTCCGGATATATACATAAAAGCAGGTGAGCTTGCGGGTGCAGGCATAGATGAATGTGTTGTGTTTGAGGATTCACTTCATGCGGTAAGAACAGTAAGCAAGACAGACTTTACGCTTATTGCGGTATATGATGAAACAGAAGAGGAAAACTGGGAAGAAATAAAAGAATTAGCTGATTGTTGGGTGGTGTTATAATTTATGCAGACAAGCTGTGATACATGTGCGTATTTTGTATACGATGAAGAGTATGAGGATTATTACTGTGACGTCAATATGGATGAGGACGATTACGGAAGACTTATGTCGAGTAATTTTAAGGGATGTCCGTATTATAAGGACGGAGATGAGTATAAGGTTGTAAGACATCAGATTTAGAAGATTCTTTTCCTAAAAAATCGGATGCCGGCATAGCACGTTATCACTTAACGCTATGCCGGGCACCCGATTTTTTACTTTATCAGAAGCAGCTATATAAACTACTTTTATGATTTTAGCTGAATAAGCTTCTTACGTGGGATATTTCTTCATCTGTTGCTTTTGCTGCAGGAACATAGTACTGACGCTCACGTGCGATAGAGTAAATCTGTTCCTGAGACATCTCACATGCATTTCGAAACTGCTTTAATGTCTGCTTTAATTCCTTATTTTCTGTCTGTGGAATCATATCTGCATATTTCTTTAATTCTGAATTGATACCGTCTAAGGTATCGGCAACCATAGTCTTTTCTTCCATTTTTATTTCCTTTCTTAATAGCCTTAATAATTTGTTATGGGATGTAAATTAGTGAAGAAACTTCATAAGTGTCTGCTTATTTTCATTTGATGAGGTTACTGCCTCCTGAAAGAAAGCCTTAACCTGTGGATCGCTTGCTTCGTTGGCATAAGCTGTCATCTTGCAGTTAGTAGTTTCATATCCGCCTATAAGGTGACGGAGATTTTGTAATTCGAGTTCTGATAAATTGTTGTTCATAAAAAATACTCCTTTTCATTTATTTCAAAAGGAGTATTTCCATAAAATGTTATTAATATACATATTTTTTGAATTTTGTAAATGTTTGAAATTGAATGTTTGGATTAATGGTGCTAATATATGTTTTGTTTGGGTATTAAACAAATAAATAAGAATAAAAAGAAGAACAATATAAGAATAACAGAAGATGATAAAAATATGTTAGAAAACAGTAAAAAGGTAGAAAACAACGATATAAAAGGAAAAAAGATTTCTAATGAAAGTAAGGCAGGCAAGACGAAAAGCAGAAGAAGTACAAGCAGTCAGGATATGCTTCACGGCGGTCTTGCCGGAAAAATGATTTTATTTGCACTTCCCCTTGCACTAAGCAGTATACTTCAGCAGCTATTTAACTCGGCGGATGTTGCGGTTGTCGGAAGATTTGCCGGAGATGATGCGCTTGCCGCTGTTGGAGCAAATGTTGCAAATGTCGGTATATTTGTCAATCTTATAGTGGGTTCATCAGCCGGACCGAATGTTATAGTTGCCAATCTAATCGGGCAGGATAACAAAAAGGAAGCTGAAAAGGCAGTACATACAACGATAATGATGGCAATAATCGGTGGACTTTTGCTTTCGTGTATAGGGCTTATCATTTCCGGACCTATGCTGGTTTTGACCAATACTCCGAAAGAAGTAATGGATATGGCTAAGCTTTATCTTAGGATTTATCTTTTTGGCATACCGTTTATAATGCTGTTTAACTTTGGCGCGGCAATTATAAGGAGTAAGGGAGATACCAAGCATCCTTTATATATAATGATAGCCTCCGGAATTACAAATGTAATTCTCAATCTGATATTTGTAATCGGCTGTAAGATGGATGTTGCCGGTGTGGCACTTGCTACACTTATATCCAATGTTTTGGCAGCTTTTTTAATTATTGTTCTGCTTGTAAAGGATGATGATTTTTTACATTTAGATTTTAAGAAGCTTCATATAGATAAAATGTATCTTGGTAAGATAATTAAGGTAGGACTTCCCGCGGGACTCCAGTGCATGGTCTTTTCGCTTTCCAATATATTTATACAATCGGGAATTAATAATCTCGGTAAGGATACCGTGGCTGCTTCATCGGTAGCACTTAACTTTGAGTATTTTACCTATGATATATCTTCAGCCTTTGCACAGACAACAGTGACCTATACAAGTCAGAATTTCGGTGCGGGAAATTATAAGCGATGCATTAAGATATATAGAATTGCTATGGCTGAGGGTATGATATTTACAGCTCTTTTGAGTATAATCTTTACTATATGGGCAAGACCGCTTGCCGGACTTTATACAACCAAGGAAGCGGTTATCGATATAGCACTTATAAGAATGTTCCATGTTATGTCACTTGAAGCACTCACCGCAACATATGAGGTTTCGGCAGCTGCATTACGAAGCATCGGCTACCAGATTGTTCCGTCACTTTTAACGGTGTTCGGTACGGTTGGCTTTAGGATTATATGGATGTACACGGTGTTTAAGAAAAGCCATACCTTTGAAACACTGATGAATGTATATCCGGCATCCTGGATATTTACGGGAATTATGGTTGTGTCGGCTTATCTTTTGTTGTGGAAGAAAAAACGGGCTGCCGTTTCAGTCCGAGAAGCATCAGAAGATTAATAGTCGTATAGCTTGCAAACATCCCGGCGGCATAGGCATTTAAACCGTAACGAGGAACAAGTATAAATATAAAAAATATTCTTATGGATATTCCCATAACATTACACATAAGCGCAAAAAACGACCGGTCTATACCGTTTAGTATGGCGGTCAGATTACCTGATATATATATAAGAGGACATAGGAAGCAAAGCTTTTTCAGTAAAACTCCGGCTTCCTTACTTTTAAATGCAAAGGTGCAGGCTGCTTCACCAAATAACATAAAACATATTAGGGCTCCGATACCAAGA
>CALGGL010000334.1 GCA_937915975.1 uncultured Lachnospiraceae bacterium
TCCGACGGTAACATCAAAAAAACAAGTAATCATTCAGGCGGTATTCTCGGCGGAATAAGTGACGGATCCGATATAGTAATAAGGGCTGCCTTTAAAGCAACTCCATCCATTTTTAAAGACCAGAAAACAGTTACCGCAGACGGCGAAAACACAACTCTGGCAATCAAAGGAAGACACGACCCTATTATAGGTCCGCGCGCCGTTGTAGTTGTCGAGTCTATGTGTGCAATCACACTTCTCGACCTCATGCTCCAAAACATGGGAACCAAGCTTTCAAATCTTAAGAAAATTTATAACTGATGTAATGATAGCCGGAGAAAAATAAAGCAGAAATTATGTAGTTAGAATTGCTACCACATAATTTCTGTTTTTTTCCTGCAATTTCTTGTTTATGATTTGGCACGAGGATGCGCCTTATCATATTCCTGCTTTATCTTGCTTTGACGACTCTTTAAATATATCTGTGTTGTCGAAATATCGGAGTGTCCGAGCATTTCCTGAACCGCTTTTAAATCTGCACCGTTTGTTACCAAATGCGACGCAAAGGAATGTCTTATCATATGCGGCGTAATATCCTTATCTATGCCTGCTTTTCTTGCATATGATTTAATAAGCTTCCAAAAGCCCTGTCTGGTCATCTTTTCACCCTTTAGATTGGTAAACAGCAAATCACTGTCACCACACATATCAGGTCTTGCATTCTTTATATAGTACTCCAAAGCTGATTTTGCAGCATTTTCAATCGGAATCACTCTTTCCTTGTTATTATCCCTGCATAAAATGAAGCTAAGTGTAAGATTTACATCCTCAAGCTTTATGGATATAAGCTCGGAAACCCTTAGTCCTGTGGCGTAAAGAAGTTCAAGCATAGCTTTATCTCTAATTTCCTTATTTGACCTGACAGATGGCTGATCAAGCAATAAATTTATTTCTTCAATTGATAATATTTCAGGAACTCTTTTATCTATCTTCGGAGCCTTTAGCTTGTCCGCACAATCCTCTTCTATAACCTTATTTTTAAAAAGGTACATAAAAAAAGACTTGATACTCGCGATATTACGAGAAATCGTTGCAGTAGACATGCCCTGCTTATTTAAAGAGCTGATATATGAATTTAAATCCGTCGAATTAACATCATGGACATCATCAATTCCGTTATTGCTAAAATATTTACACATCTTAAGCAAATCTCTTTTATACGACGAAATTGTATTTCCACTCGAACGTTTTACTTCACTCAGATAATTTATATAGCTGTCAACATACTCACCCATTAACATTCCCCTTATCAATACAGATAAAAAATGTAATATTTTGTCACATTTAATTCACATATATGATTTTATATATTAATTAACATAAAATCAAGTACATTTTTTTCTGTAAACCAAAGTAAAATCAAGGGTTGACGAGCAATTCTACAAAATAGAGGAATACGGTAGAAGCATACCAACTACATATTGTTTTTTTATTTCAAAAAAAATCTTAAAAAATTTCCCTCCAAAAATGTCCCAATTACGGTTAACATAATAATTGTACAAAAAAATTTCGCTTTATTCTTATTAAACACCTTTCCTTTATAAAATTTATAAGTTAAATCAACACACATATAATATAAAATGTATTGCGGTAAAATACTGACAAGAAATATTCCCACCATATAAATTCCTCCTGCATATGCCTGAACAGACATTAAAACCCCATAGAAGGAGCTAAGTATAACAATTGACAAATTATTTACAATGTCGGGATTGAAAAGCTTCATAAAAACAATTAATACCGCAATCTGCTTTATTCTTTTTAAAAATATTATAAGAAAGGCCGATATTACCGGCATTGAAATTGTTCGTTTCAAATCAGCCATGGTTATTAGCAAATAATCAAAGGAAGTGCCTTTTTTCATTATTATGTTTATAATAAGACTTGAGAAAAAAACAGAAACCATAGCTATAAGAAGCTCATAATAGTTTTGAAGCTTATTTATGCCTTTCATAAATGCCCTCCTAAATAAAAAAAACAATAGAAAACAACACGCTTTCTATTGTTTATGATAAATCTTATTTAATTATTCCACTTGATTTCATTTCTTTATAGGCAAATATAGCCGCTATGGTTTTACTGTCGACTATCGTACCGTTATATATCATTTCAACAGCTTCTGAAACAGGAACATATAAAAGTTCTATAAACTCATTTTCATCAAAATGTTTTTTTCCTTTTTTCAAATTTGTACCTATAAACACATCCGTTGTTTCATCAAATGTTCCTATAGATGATACAAGATTGGTAACATGATATATATTTTGAGGAATGTAACCTGTCTCCTCTTCCGCCTCACGAAGAGCACAGACCTTTCCTTCCTCTTCCGGATAATTAAATGCTCCGGCAGGAATTTCAACACTTAATCTGTCTATAGCATTTCTGTACTGTCTGACAAGATATGTATATTCATTTTCATCCACAAGTAAAATACCTGCCCCTCCCCCTTTTTTATGTTTAATATAATCATATTCGACTATCCTTCCGTCGGGAGTTTCAAGATAATCCTTGTATAGCTCGACTATCTTTGAGCTACATAACAGTTCCATCTTTTTTCTTTTAAATTCATTCACGTATACTTCCTCCAAAGTTAAAAAGGACGTGAATAAATCCACGTCCTTTAGTTTTGTTATTTTGCAAAATCGGTAACTCTTGACTCACGAATAAGATTAACCTTAATCTGTCCCGGATATTCTAACTCGTCTTCAATCTTCTTAGAGATATCTCTTGCGAGTAAAATCATATCCTCATCGGTTACCTGTTCCGGAACTACCATAACACGAATTTCTCTACCTGCCTGAATAGCAAAAGTTTTTTCAACACCCTTAAATCCATTGGCAATTTCCTCCAAGGAAGTAAGACGTGTTGTATAAGTTTCCAACGTTTCTCTTCTTGCACCCGGTCTTGCAGCCGATATTGTATCAGCAGCCTGAACTATGCAAGCAATTAAACTCTGAGGCTCAACATCACCGTGATGTGCCTCAACCGCATTGATAACAATAGGTGTTTCCTTATATTTTTTACACAAATCAACACCAATTGTAACATGCGAGCCTTCCATTTCATGATCAATTGATTTACCTATATCGTGCAGTAAACCTGCACGCTTAGCCAGACGAATATCAACTCCTAATTCACCTGCCAATAAACCGGACAAAAGTCCAACCTCTATGGAATGCTTTAACGCATTTTGACCATAGCTTGTTCTAAATTTCATTCTACCTAACAACTTAATCAATTCAGGATGAATACCATGCACTCCTACCTCAAGTGCAGCAGCTTCTCCTTCCTCTCTCATCATTGTCTCGACTTCTTTTTGAGCCTTTTCAACCATCTCTTCAATTCTGGCAGGATGAATTCTGCCATCAACTATAAGCTTCTCGAGTGCAATTCTTGCAACTTCTCGTCTTATAGGATCGAAGCTTGAAAGAACAACTGCTTCAGGAGTATCATCTATAATCAAGTCAACACCTGTTAAGGTTTCAAGAGTTCGAATATTTCTACCCTCTCTACCTATAATTCTTCCCTTCATCTCATCATTAGGTAATTGAACCAACGAAATTGTTGTTTCCGATACATGGTCAGCAGCACATTTCTGAATTGCTGTAACCACGAAATCCTTTGCCTTTTTATCGGCTTCTTCTTTTGCTCTTGTTTCTAATTCTTTGATCATGACTGCAGTTTCATGTTTAACATCGTCTTCAACAGTCTTTAATAAGTATTCCTTTGCTTGTTCAGAGGTCAAACCTGAGATTCGCTCAAGTTCCTGAGTTCGTTTTGCTTCCAAATCTGATATTTCACGCTTAACAGCATCAAGTTCTGCTAATGTGTTAGCAATAGAATTTGTTCCAATTGCAAATTGATCAAATTCAAATAAACCAACAGGTCCATTCCAAATAACTGTTTTTGCTTTCTTTAATTCTTCAGAATATAAAGCTATTGTTTTTTCTCCTATATCAAATCCTTCCCATCCATCTGGAATAGCTGTCCAATCAACCATCATGCTTTCTGTATCTGGAGCAAAATCTTTTCCAACTTTT
>CALGGL010000335.1 GCA_937915975.1 uncultured Lachnospiraceae bacterium
ATCTTGATCTTATATTTAACCCCATTGACCTTGATAGTCACGGTAGCTTTTCCCTTCTTTAAGCCCTTGATATTAACTGTCTTAGCTGTTGCCTTGGAGGTAACCTTTGCCACCTTCTTATTAGAGCTTGAATATACATTCTTGACAGAAGATGCCTTGCCTGTAATCTTCACTTTCAAAGTCTTATTCTTCTTAATTTTGTATGTTTTGTTCTTGTTATACTTCTTGCCTCCGACTGTAAGGGACGGACTGTTAGCAACATTGACAGTATAATTAAGCTCTGATCCATCCTTTAGGACTGCTGTAATCGTGGCAGTACCTTTCTTCAAGGCAGTAATCTTTCCCTTAGAAACTGTTGCAACCGACTTCTTAGAGGTCTTCCAATTCTTAACAGATTCACCCTTTAAGGAAAGATTCTTAGTAACACCCGCATTAACGTTAAGCTCAGGTTTGAACACGACCTTGACAAACTTATCCTTTTCACTTACAGTCTCTGATTCCTTTTTCATCTCTGCAAGATTACATTCATAACCGCATATACCAAAGCATGCTATATTAAAGCGTGTTTCCAGAGGCGTTATACGAAGGGTTTGATGATTCGGGCAGGAAGAAACATGTGCACTTACCGTAGATAAAGGATAGCCGTAACTGTAACCCGTCTGTATACTTGCACGGCACAGTGCATCGGTATTGTCACTCGCCCAGATCTGTGGAAAGTAGCAAAGTATGCCAAGGTCAAATCTGTTTCCTCCGGCTGCACAGCCTTCAAAAAGGATATGCGGAAACTTCTCTGTCAAAATCTTCATAACCCTGTATAGCCCAAGCATATACCTGTGAGCTACCTCACCCTGCCTTGTCACACTAAGTGCTGCCTGCCCCGATGTACCAATGTCTCTCTGCTCCGATGTGCCAATGTCTCTCTGCCCCGATAAACCTGTGTCTTTTTCCCTGAGTGCACCCGAATAATAATCCGTAAATGTCCTGTTCATATCCCATTTTACGTATTTGATATTGGCACTTGAAAAGACCTTGCTCATAGACTCGATTATATAATCCTGTACCTCGGTTCTTCCAAGGTCAAGTATTCTTTGATTACGTCCCTCCGAATGAGGCTTATCAGGTATCTGCAGTACCCAGTCAGGATGGGCTTCGTAAAGCTTGCTCTTTACATTTACCATCTCCGGCTCAACCCAGATACCGAAATCAAGATCCAATGCATTTATCTTCTTGCATATTCCCTCGAGTCCATGAGGAAGCTTTTTCTTATTGACCTCCCAGTCACCAAGCGACTGTGTATCATCATCTCTTGTACCAAACCAGCCGTCATCCATTACAAATAGCTCGATTCCAACATCTGCCGCTGCTTTGGCAAGCTTAAGAAGCTTCTTCTCATTTATATCAAAATACGATGCCTCCCAGCTGTTTAAAAGCACCGGACGTATTCGGTTTTTCCACTCGCCTCTTACTATATGCTCACGAACAAAGGCGTGCATATGCTGGCTCATACCGTTAAAGCCCTCATCCGAAAATGTCATCACGGCCTCAGGTGCCTCAAACACCTCTCCCTGTGCAAGAATAGCAGAAAACGATTGTGGATTTATACCTGATACAAACCTTGTCTTTCCGTATCCGCTTACTTCAACTGCCTCATAGTGATTACCACTATAGATAAGGTTAAAGCCGTAGCAACAGCCACTGTTTTCATTTGTATCTGCCTTCGAAAGCATCACAAAAGGATTAGCCCTGCTGGACGAGCTTCCCGTATAAGAGGAATTAACATGCTTTCCTGCGAGCATCCTTGTATCGATTCGTCTCATCTCCCTTGTCCATGCGCCAGAAAAGGTTGTGAACATATAATCAGGAGTATCAAAATCTATGCACATGCTTAAGATTCGTCTTACATCTATCGGCTCATCGCTGTCATTGATGAGTCTGACATTTCTTGTGATTACATCTTCCTTTTCATATACATAGTAGTTCATTTCAAGGGAAAGATTATACTGCTCATCCTTTAAAATAATTGTAAGAGTTTCCACCTCATCCTCTGCACCGTACGATCCGGGCAGCGTGTCAAATTCTGCCTTGCCCTCTCTTTGTCTTGCTTCCTTATATACAAAATCAGAGGTATAGCTTCCGTCTGCATGAACAATCTCAACCATCGGCTCACGTATATCACCCTTACCGTAAGCAGACATCTCAAGGCGCATATCCTCAAGCGAGTATTTCATATGCTCCTTATCATACTGATTGGTATTACCCAAAGGAAATTCATGCTTTTCCTCTAAAACTGCCCGGGAAAAATGTATCTTCTTTCCGTAATAATAATGTTCAAGCTGACCTGTCTCCAGTATTCCAAAAGCATATGTGGTATTATCTGTATTTAAAACAAAACTGTTATTAATCTGTTTAATCATAAGCATCCCTCATACATTATTAACTATTTTAATTAAACGAAAAATTATATCATCAAATTATATAATACAAGGAAAAGCATCATCCCATATAATCGAGTATAAGAACAACACTATCCCATAAGCCACATATAAGTGAGTATGAAAGCGCATAGCCTTCACACCCACTTATACTTATTATTTGCTACTTATTTTTCAATGTATCAGTTATCTCCTCAAGCTTTCTCTCATCAAGGATATACTTCTTTCTGAAAAGTATAATTGCTATAATCATTCCAAATATCGGAAGAAGTGTCATGGTAAGTCTTAAGATAAGAAGTGAGCTTCCGCCTACTGCAGTCTTTGCCGCACCTACAGTAGTTGTATCGTTGCTTAAGTTACTTATGCTAAGGCAGATAGAAGCAACAAGTGCAGCTATACCTGATGCAAGCTTAACCACAAAGGTCTGCATTGAAAAGATTACGCTCTCATCACGTCTGCCGTTTTTAAGCTCACCGTAATCAACGGTATTAGCCAGGAAGATTGTAACAAGTACATTAAGTATACCAACTGCTGCCATTATGAAAAATCCCGGTATAAGGAACGGATATACACTGCTTGTGCCCGAAAGTGCCATAACAAGAAGCACTACATAACCGGATATCGACGCGATAACAGCTATATTAAATATCTTAATTGTAGTAAAGAATTTACGAAGAAGCGGGAACATAATCATCATCGCAAGTATCTGTATAGCACCCGCAAATGTATTGAATAATGTATAATTTCCCTGCCAGTTCGAACCTGCAAGGTCATACTTAAAGAAGTAAATCAAAAGGTTCGAAGTAATGTAAGTCGCAACATTTATAAGAACTATGGTTATAACTATTGTCATAGCCTGGTCGTTTTGGATAAGCGCCTTAAACATCTCGCCTATACCTGCTGTCTGCATGTCTGCTGTTGATTTCTCCTTGATACCAAGGCAGGTAATAACTATAAATACCACAAAGATTATAGCTACTATAAGTGAGAAGTATTTGAAACCGTATCTCTCAACCTCTTTGGTTGAAGTAAATTCACCGGTAAGACTTGAAAGTCCACCGTCCTTATCAAGCTTTGCATATAATTCAGAATCTACATAAACCTTAAGCTCTGTATAGGTTGAACCATCCTTAAGTCCGGTTTCAAGAATTGATGTTGAATTATCAGCATCGAGCTTTACATCATCAAAATTAAGCTCATACTTTGAATTGCTTCCGGTATATTTTAAAGTTTTGTCTTCAGTACTCTCAAATAAATCCTTAAACTCATCACTGTTTGCGGTTACGGAAATAACGATGCCGTCTGTAATGCTTATTTCATTTCCGGTTGCAGCATCCTGGTCATCTATCTCGATTATATTTACCGATACGCCGCCAACCTCTGAGCTATACTGCATAGTCATCTTATCGGTATTTTTATCCGATACTGCGGTACCGATTGCAGTTACTGCCATAACAGTGATTATGGTAACAATTGCCGAGCCCACACCGGCACAGCTTCTTGCAAGTGCGGAAAGACCTTCACGTTCCTTACCGCCCTCTGTAAATGCCGGAATCATTGACCAGTAAGGAATATCCATCATAGTATAGGTAACACCCCAGAGGATATAGGTCACTGCCGCATATGCTACAAGTCCGCTTCCGTCAAGCGATGGTGGTGCGGAAAACATCAGGAACAGGATTACTGCGTTAGTAATTGTACCGATCAAGAGCCATGGTCTGAACTTGCCCCATCTTGTCTTTGTCTTTGCAACAACTATACCCATAATCGGATCATTAAATGCATCAAATATTCTTGCTACCAGGAGGATAACGCCCATCGCAATTGCGCTTACTCCGAGGATATCCTGATAATAATACAGTATATAGCTTGCAGAAAGCATATAGACCATATCTTTTCCTACGGCACCAAGACCGTAAGCAACTTTTTCCTTAGCTGTTAATCTCATCTTATCTCTTCCTTTCTTCTTTTACTTCTTTTACTTCTTTTACTTCCTTTACCCCGGTTCTTATATACACATTTTCAAGTACACGCATGGCACGCTGCCGCTTAACGCCATGCTTAGCACTTAAAATGTGTATACAAGAACCTCCTCGATATAATATACTTAAAAAATACTCTATAACATAACACTATACTTATCACTTAAAATTAATATACAAGAAACTAAATTTTTTATTAATAAATACATATACAATAACAATATGAATCGCTAATCTAAATATTAATTGTGAATTCTATGTCAACTGTCTTAGCCTGTGGTGACTTAACCTTAAGCTTAGCCTTACCGGCCTTGCCGAGAGTCTTTATATAAGTTCCTCCCATACCGCCGGAAAGAGCTACTGTCTTTGGTCCTATTATCTCTGCATCACCCTTAACTTCAAAGGTTACCACATCATTGAAGTAAGGTAAGATATTGCCAAATTCATCTACTGCCTTAACTCTTACGGCAGCTACATCATAGCTATGCTCCTCACATAAATCTGTATGGTCACAGGTAACCTCAAGTGAAACCTTGGTCATAGCCTTTCTTTCGATCGTCTTTACAATCTCGCCATCCTTTATAGCCTCGAATTTGTAAACTGTTGATTCACCGCCCC
>CALGGL010000336.1 GCA_937915975.1 uncultured Lachnospiraceae bacterium
CATGTGATTAGGTGTAATCGGGTCTTTGGAAATAATTTTTTTAATCATTTCGTTATTGGAATTGATGGATGCTAAAGGAGTATTAATTAAAAGCCGCTATCAGTTCTGAAGCATCTGCTCCTTGATATAAACATATATATTTTGGCTTGTGGCGGCATTATAATGAAGTCCGTCACGGGAGGTGTATCCTACAACCTTAAGGTAAGAATTAACATCAATAATTTTGATTCCCGAGCCTATCAGCTCCCCCTGAATGGTGATATTAAAATCATCTATAACTTCGTTTGTTACAGTATATCCGTTGGCGGCACATAACTCATCATCCACGGGATTTATAAGCATATAATATATCTGGGCATCGGTTCTTCCAGCAAGATCGAAAAGCAATTCCTTATATTTTTTTGTGCCTGAAAAGACATCATTTACTCCAAGACCTATTACTATCTTGGTATCAGCATCCGACATACTTACAATTTCATCCATGTGATTGGATAAGAATCTGTATCCGACACCGTTTTCCGCAATGAAGGTATCATCATCCTGGGCATAGGCTTCCATTTGAACATAACGTGAATCGCCTACAAATATATACTTTTCTTTTTCGTTTGTTTTCTTAACAGGTTCCATTTGTATTGTTGTCTGCTCGGAGGCTTCGGTGTCTTCGGTTGTAGTTTCGACTTCGGTAACAGTCTCACTGTCTGAAGGGGAAGCATCGGTTGAGGATGTCGTGTTTTCTATAAATGCATCTTTTTGCTTTGCCCTGCGTTTATCTGAAATAAATGTTCCGGTTACGTGTATTGCCAAAAAAACAATAAATAACGAAAGGCATATTCGGGTAAAACGTTTCATATCAAACTCCATACAAATATCTCATAAAATAGTTTAACCATTATAATATATTTACAAAATCCTTGCAAGGTTTACTTGCGATAAGTGCTTAAATGAGATAATATATAAAGGCAGTTCGTTTTTAAGGAAAAAATGATAAAGAATATTATATGAAAAATTGAGGCTGAAAATATGATTATAAAAAGAGTAAAGGGTTTGTCGGGGGAGATTAGCATTCCCGGAGATAAATCAATATCACACAGAAGTATTATGCTTGGTTCACTTGCCAAAGGAGAAACCGAGGTGTACGGATTTTTACAGGGGGCTGACTGCCTTTCATCCATAAGCTGTTTTAAGGCTATGGGAGTGGATATAGAAAATGACGGCAGCAAGGTCATCATTCACGGAAACGGTTTATATGGATTAAGAAAACCATCAGATATACTTGATGTGGGAAACAGCGGTACGACCATTAGACTTATGTCCGGAATACTTGCTGCTCAAGACTTTGATGTTAAGGTGGATGGAGATTTATCCATAAGAAAACGTCCTATGGGGAGAATTATGACTCCTCTTTCACTTATGGGAGCGGATATAAAAAGTATAAACGATAATGGCTGTGCACCGCTTGCAATAAGCGGTAAAAAGCTTAAGGGCGTACATTATAATTCTCCTGTTGCATCTGCTCAGGTAAAATCCGGAGTTTTATTTGCAGGACTTTATGCAGAGGGTGAAACCTCAGTAACGGAGCCTTATGTTAGCAGAAATCACACAGAGCTTATGCTTAAGGATTTTGGTGCAGATATAAGAACAGTTGATAGAACGGTCACGGTTGCACCTGCAAAGGAACTTTACGCAAGGCGTATAGATGTTCCGGGAGATATATCATCGGCAGCGTATTTTATAGCTGCGGGACTTATAACAGA
>CALGGL010000337.1 GCA_937915975.1 uncultured Lachnospiraceae bacterium
TATAACACAAATGGTACCCTTTTAGAAAATGGTTCGCTTGCAAGTGGTGCCGGCATCATGGTAGAAAGTGATACGGTAAAATGGACTGACGGTAATACATATGTTGTCAGTGGAGATGTGACGATTAACAAGCGTGTCGTGGTGACCGGTACGGTGAATTTGATTCTGCTTGACGGTTCAAATCTTACTGTGAATAAAGGCATTTCTGTTAATGGAAATGAATATTCTGATAAAGGAGAAACACTGAATATTTATGCAGGTAGTACGTCCGAAACAATTTCAGGCACCGGTGAACTGCTTGCTGATGCAAGGGAAAGTGGTAGTCTTGAACATGCCGGAATCGGTGGAGATGATCATACTACCGGAGGATACCTAAATATCCATGGCGGAGTAATTGAAGCATATGGTAATGTAAGTGGAGCCGGAATCGGCGGTGGAAATAATTATTCTCACAAGAAAATAACTATATATGGAGGAACAATCACATCGACCGGTGGGTATCAGAACGGCTATATTAATGGTGCTGGAATTGGCGGTGGTTTTGGAGCAAATGGAGGAGAATTGTATATTTATGGAGGCAATGTAACTGCAACAGGTACCGGTTTAAGCGCCGGAATCGGCGGCGGTGGAAGTTCCGGTGATGGGGGAAGTGGAGGAAACGTATATATATATGGCGGAAATGTTGTTGCTACCGGAGGTAATGAGCGTGCCAATGGTATCGGTGGAGCGAGTAAATGTGAGGGCTGGAATCAAGACGGTGCTCCCGGAAATCTGACTCTTGGATGTGTAAAACTGGAGACGTCTACAGACAACGTAAACTGGACAGAGGCTACGGATACCGGTAGCAGAACACAATATATGAAGATTACTCCTGTACCACATGATTGGACTGAACATCCGGCTGTGGCAGCAACCTGTACGACATCCGGTAACAGCGCTTACTGGAAGTGCAATCGTTGCGGTAAGTATTTTAGTGATGCAGAGGGTCTAAATGAAATTGTTGAGAACAGTTGGGTAATTCCGGCGACAGGACATAACATTTCCTATTCTGCAGATAATAATACCATTACTGCAACCTGTTCGAATTCCGGATGTGAATTAGCTGGGAAATCCCTTTCTGTTATTGCTCCGGAAGAACCTATCTTTGATGGTTCAGGCAAGGAAGCCCATATATCAACAGGGTATAATACCACAGTCTTTCCATATGTGTCCGATATAACATATACAAAAGATAATGTAGCACTTACCGGAGCACCTGTTGATGTTGGAACTTATGTAGCTTCGGTAAACGCCGGTGCAAGTGAATCAAATTGCGAGACTGCATCGGTTACCTATACTATTGAACCGGCATCAATGACTGTAAATGCTTCGGATGTAAATGTTGAATATGACGGTAACCCACATGGGATATCCGTTAATGTTTTAAAACCTGAAACCGGCTCTACAGTTATTTTCGGGAGAGAAGAAGGAACTTATGATGAAAGCGAGAGCCCGACAATCACTGATGTGTCAGACAGTCCGTTTACAGTATATTACAAGGTAACTGCGGATAATTATGTGGATTATACAGGCTCGGCATATGTAACGATTACCAAAGCTTCTCAGAATGCACCGGATGCACCTACTATGGATAGTGCGACTGCAACAAGTATCACATTGACTAATGTTACCGGATGTGAATACAGTAAGGATGGATCAACGTGGCAGACAAGCAATATATTTACCGGTCTTACACCGGATACTACATACACATTCTATCAGCGAAAGGCTGCTGTTACAAACTACAATGCATCTTTAGCAAGCCCAGGTGCTGATTTTTCAACAAGTGCTCATGTGCATAGCTTCAGTTATACTCCTGATGGAGCCACCATTACAGCAACGTGCACCGACCATAATGGTTGTCCGTTTGCTGACAATGATTATAAGGCAACATTGACTATCTCTGCCAACGGTGGAACATATGATGGAACTACCTCATACGAAGCGACTGTAACTGATGAAAATTCAATTAAGGGTGATGCGGTAGTAAACTACTATAAGGCAACTGATAGTGATGAGAGAGGAGATGCTCTTTCCCCGTTGACAACCGCACCTACTAACGCCGGAAGATACTGGGCAGAGATCACTCTGGGCACAGGTGATAATGCTGCAACTGCACATGTGGTTTACACTATCGAAAAGGCTGCAGAAACCGCTCCTAATGCTGATACCACTCAGCTTAATATAAACTACCCGGGTGAAACCATATCGGCAAAGCAGGGATATGAGGTTGCTTCTGATGACAACGGAACAGAGATTACGGATTTTTCTTCAATCCTTGATGAAGCTACTCCTACCGTATATATCAGAAAGGCTGCATTGGATGATAACCATACCCCAAGTGATTGGGTTCCGGTAACACTTTCTTCACGTCCGGATGCACCGACTGAACTTGGTTCGACCAATGCAACTGATGGTGCTTCGGAAGACGGTACCATTACGGGTGTTAATGAAATGATGGAATACTCTGCAGACGGCATAAACTGGACACCTGTAAACGGCTCAACGATAACAGGTCTTAAAGCAGGAACATATAAGGTACGTGTTAAGGCGACAGAAGGTGCTCCTTGCGGCAATGCTGCTGATGTAACTGTAGGAAGCAATTATAAAGCATTGGATGATTCAGTATCGGTTATCATCAAGAAGGGAGATTCAGAAATCGGAGAAACTGTTCCCGTAGTTGATGATGTACTGACGGCTGATTGTGGAGCAAGCAATATCATCTATCAGTGGTACCGTGGTGGTGAGCCGATTGACGGTGAAACAGAAGGAACATATACACTGACAAAGAATGATGTGGGTAAAGCCATTGATGTTCAAGCTATACAGACTAAGAAAGCAGACGGAACGAACTATGGCGAAAATGATAGACCAAAGAAGATGTCTAAATCTACAGAAGCTGTTGTAAAGAAGGATGGACCGGCTGCACCGGTAAATGCGCAAGTAGCAGAATTTAATCCTGATTATTCTGCGGAAACATTTACAATAGGTGAAGGCTATGAGGTTTCTTCCTCAGATAGTGAAGATGAAATTATTACAGGTAATTCGCTTACTGATGTAATTGACGGTACAAGAAAGATATATATACGTGTAAAGGAGACAGAAGATACAAAGGCAGGAGCATGGCTTGAAGTAACACTTTCTGAGCGTCCGGCTGCGCCGACAGGACTTGGTTCAACCAATGCAACTGATGGTGCTTCGAAAGACGGTACCATTACGGGTGTTAATGATACAATGGAATATTCTGCGGACGGCACAAACTGGACATCTGTAAACGGCACAACGATAACAGGTCTTAAAGCAGGAACAT
>CALGGL010000338.1 GCA_937915975.1 uncultured Lachnospiraceae bacterium
GATCCGAGGTCAGACGCTGCACGGCTCTGCGCGGAGCCGCGCCGAGTACCGCGCCGATCTCCATACGCTTTGCCACATAATCCGGATGATATATTTCATTTACAAGTCCTGTTGCAAGACCTATCTGATTTCCGTATGAGCTGTAACCCTGTGCAGCAACCTTAACGATTTTTCTCTGCGGAAGCTTGCCCTTCATGGTATCCTTTAAGGAAACTGTCGGATCGGCAGCGCCTGTCACACGCATTGCCTGATATACATAAGAACGTCCTGAAAGCGGATCTCTTATAGCACCACCAAGGCAGGTAGCTGCACCACCAAACGGTTCGATTTCGGTAGGATGATTATGGGTTTCATTTTTAAAGCTTACGAGCCACTCCTCTTCCTTGCCGTCTATCGTTACAGGAACAACGATGGAACATGCATTTATCTCATCCGACACCTCCATGTCCTCAAGCTTTCCTGCTTTTCTTAATTCCTTCATAGCCATAAGTGCTATATCCATAAGGCAGACAAATTTATCATCTCTGTCCTTATACATTTCCTTCATGGCACCAACATATTTATCATAAGTACCTGAAAGAATATCCTTGTAATATCCGTCATCAAATTGAACATCGGTAAGCTCAGTTGAAAATGTTGTATGACGACAATGATCTGACCAATATGTATCAAGAACCCTTATTTCTGTCATAGAAGGGTCTCTGTTTTCCTCATTTTTATAATAATTCTGTATATGAAGGAAATCCTTAAAGGTCATGGCAAGTCCGAGGGAGTCGTAAAGCTCATTAAGCTTATCCTCCTCCATATCCTTGAAGCCATCAAAAATAATAACATCCTTTGGTTCTTCAAATACAGTAACAAGGGTATCAGGCTTTGTCTCATCGGTAATTCTTGAATCAACCGGATTTACAACATATTCCTTTATAGCCTCTAACTGCTCATCATTTATATTGCCTGATATTATATAAGTAGTAGCGGATTTGATAAGCGGATTTTCATCCTCATTAAGAAGCTTCACACACTGTTCTGCAGAATCAGCTCTCTGATCAAACTGTCCCGGAAGATATTCCATGGAAAAGCACTTATCATCTGCTCCCATATCAAACTTTTCTTCATAGATTATATCAATAGGAGGCTCTGAAAAAACTGTTACTTTAGCCTTTTCATAGGTTTCATCCGAAACACCCTCCATATCATAGCGTACAAGAACTCTTACAGCATCTGTTTTAATTCCAAGGTAATCCTTAAACTGCCGCTTTAACTCCTTCGCTCTTACCGCGTAATCATCCTTTTTTTCGACGTAAATTCTTCTAACCTTACTCATTTTTCTTTCCTTTCCGTCACTCTTAATATTGGTTTTAAACCTTCAACGTATATCACACGAAAAGGCACTCTGCATAAGAGTGCCTTTTATTTGATTATATTTTTTATGATTCCAAAACTCCCTTTACAACCTTTTTAATAGCGTCAACCTCAAAAGGCTTGGAAATGAATTCTGCTGCACCGTTTTGAACAGCCTCTATCATATTGTGCTGCTGACCTGCGGCTGATACCATAATAATTTTTGAATCCGGGTATTCTTCCTTGATTTTCTTTAATGCTTCCACTCCCGTAAGAATAGGCATCGTAATATCCATAGTAACCAGATCGGGCTCAAACTGTTTATATAAGTCGTAGCCCTCCTGCCCGTTTTTTGCTTCTCCTATAATTGTATGTCCATCCTCTTCAAGAATACCTCTTAAGATTCTCCTTGAAGTTCTTGAATCATCAACTATTAAAATATTTGCCATCTTGTTTCTCCTTGTATAATCTTAATATTCACATTGTTGTAACCCTTATGCAGGCTTATACCTGACATCATTTATTTAATACTCCATTTTGTCTCCATACAAATGATAATATCAGCTCTCTGATCACGTATAAAGCAAGGAAGTAAAAACATCATTCCATCTGTTTCGATTGTCGTGATATCTGTATACATCGTCGGAGGCAACATATCCAAAGTTATCTCCTCCTGACTAAGCTTTGATGCATAAATACCGTTATTAACATTAATAAATTCACAAACCGCATCCAGACAATCTTCATCTATATTTTCAAATGTCTCTTTACCGTACGCTTCACCGATAGGCTTTGTACCGATTCCTCCTATTCCGACAAACAGTTCGTAATCTCCGGTAAAGGACTGACTTGAAATATACTTATTCGTGTAGTTATATATTTTTTCAACACGTTCAAATCTAACCTTGTTATCAATAAACCTGATAATATTTCTTGCCAAAAGAGCGATATAATCCTTGATAACGGCAGGCATCTGTATCTCTCTTAAGAAAACCTGAATAACACTGTCAATATCAGAACTCTTAAGAGCATCTATATCAAGTGAAGTAAATCTTTCCGATTTCTTATAATGATTTATGTGCTTTTGAATCTCATCAAGAGAAAGAATATTCCTTTCCAAAAGCTCCTGAACCAATAGAAGATATGAATCACCCTGTTTTTGAAGAAGTTCTCCAACCTGTGAATTCGTAAGGTATCCTTTTTCAACCGCTATATCACCGAATCTTGCGTCCTGCTGAGCCTGAATCCTGTTTACCTCTTCAGCCTGTTCATCTGTCATATAGCCCTCACTTACCGCAATTATACCGAGTCTTACTCTTTTTTTGCAGTTGGCTTCTATAATATCAAGATACTCCTCTTCACTGATAACCCCTATATCCTGTAAATATTTACCGAAATAAACGTCAAACATTACACCCCTCCTAAGATAATTATTTGCCCTGAACATAATACGGACATATTACCAACAATAATTATACACAAATTTTATCAATAAATCAACTTAACTTTACATAAAAATATCCAAAAAATATATTATTTTCAGATTGATTATTATCCTGAATTTTTATATAATAACTATGTATGACTAAAAATATATAGAAATAACGGAGAAATAATTATGTCAATCAAGAAATCACTCAGGTTGCCATTAATACTGCTTTCGGCTCTTCCTATTATTTTAATGACAATCCTTATTTATATAATATCCTACAACAAATATCTGGATTTAGCCAAAGATTCTGCAGCAAGCCTTGCCGAAATATATGCAAACGGTTTTTCTGCACAGCTTGATGTTCAGATTGCGGAAACCGAAGGTATGGCAAGCTCAACCCAGATACAAAATATTGCTCTTGAAAGCTATAACGGCATTGTTTCGGGAGCATCACCTTCTCATTTAAACAATGTGGACGAGCTGCTTGAAAAAAAATCTATTTATTATACAAACTACTATATGTATGATATTAACGGATACCTGATTGCAAGCTCTGACGAAGAAGCAAACGGAGACTGGGAAGAATATATGAACATACCTGTTTCCGATATAAATGAGACAATCATTATGAATTCTTCAAATATTAATAAGGACAGCAACAGTATCGAAATTATTTCTCCGATTAAAGTCAAAGGTACAATTGTGGGAATTATCCGTTCCAATATACCAGCCGGATATTTCGGAGCATTTATGCCTGAAAACGGTAATGCCTTTATACTTACATCCGACGGGAATTATC
>CALGGL010000339.1 GCA_937915975.1 uncultured Lachnospiraceae bacterium
TATAAGTCTTGTCTTACCCATCTTCTTGGCAAGCAGTGCCTGACCGAGAACATTGTTAATCTTATGGGCACCTGTATGATTTAAGTCCTCTCTCTTAAGATATATCTTTGCACCACCCAGTTCTCTGGTAAGCTTCTTTGCAAAGTACAACCCCGAAGGTCTGTTACCGTAATTATTTAAAAGTTCTGTCAGTTCTCTTTGAAATTCCGGATCATTTTTATAATGATTATAAGCTTCCTCAAGCTCTATAACAGCATTCATCAAAGTTTCCGGAATGTACTGTCCTCCGTGAATTCCGAAGCGTCCGTTATTATCACTCATGATTTCTTTCCTTTCTTACCTCATCTATAAAAGCCTTTATCTTCTGCCTATCTTTTCTTCCGTCCGTTTCAAGTGAAGAACTTGCATCAACTGCAAATGGGTCTAACTCCTCTATCGCCTTTCCCACATTTTCAGGTGTAAGTCCTCCGGCAAGGAAATACGGTCTGTTTACGGATTTTATCAAGGACCAGTCAAAGGTTTCTCCCGTTCCCATACCTGAATCAAGCAAAACCATATCGGCATGCGAGTTGTTAGCAGCAATTATATCATCCGCTGATTTTACCTTAAAGGCCTTCATAATCCTACACTGCATATCTGCCTTTATCCTCTGGATATAAGCCTCACCTTCATCTCCGTGAAGCTGCGCTATCTTAATTATCCCTCTTTTAAGAAGGTCTTCAACGACCGCTATATCCTCATCTACAAAAACACCTACGGTTTTTATCTTGGGATCAAGCCTTGCACGAAGTCTGCCTGCCTCCTCGGGAGTTATATATCTTTTGCTCCTGTTCCAGAATACGAATCCGACATACTCAGGCAAAAGCTCATTTGCGTAATCTATGTCTTCATCAAATCTCAAACCGCATATTTTAATTTTCGCCATTGGAACCTCCAAATTTTAAATAACTAAGCTTATCTTTTTTATCCTTTGCTCTCATAAGTGTCTCGCCTACGAGAACCGCATCGACCTTTGCCGCTTTAAAGGCTTCTATGTCTTCATGTGTTTTCACACCGCTTTCAGCTACAAAAATGACATCCTCCGGCACAAGGTCTCTAAGCCTTTTACTATTATCGATGTCAACACTGAAATTCTTAAGATTACGGTTATTTACACCTATAAGTCTTGCTCCTGCATTTAAAGCCTTCTCGATTTCTTTTTCATCATGCGCCTCAACAAGAGCAGACAGGCCAAGCTCATCACATATACCTTTATAGCTTCTTATCCTTTCCCCGTCAAGTATGGAACATATAAGCAGTACCGCTTTAGCCCCAAGAAGCTTTGCCTCGTATATCATATACTCATCTACGACAAAGTCCTTTCTTATGACCGGTGTAGAAACATTATCCGTTATCTCTTTGAGGTATTCATCCCTTCCGAGAAACCACTTCGGTTCAGTCAAAACAGATATACAATCAGCACCTGCCGCCTCATATTCCCTTGCTATCTCAAGATAAGGAAAATCCTCTGCGATTACACCCTTGGAAGGAGATGCTTTTTTCACCTCACAGATAAAGGATATTCCGTCCTTTCTAAGTGCCCTCTCAAACTCAAAATCACCCTTAGGAAGTGCGTAAGCCTTTTCCTTAATCTCCTCAAGAGAAACCTTCACTTTATTATTTTTAACTCGAACTCTCGCATAATCTGCAAGCTCATCTAAGATATTCATTACAAATTTTCTCCTGTTTATTTATTGGATAATTCGATTATCTTTTCAAGGGTTTCGGCAGCCTTGCCCGAGTCTATCATCTCGGCTGCGAGCTTGATACCGTTCTCAATAGAATCAGCCTTACCGTAGATATAAAGGGCAGCACCGGCATTCATAAGAACTACATTTCTCTTGTGTCCCTTTTCACCTGCTAAGATATCTCTTGTAATCTTGGCATTATCTTCAGGCTTACCACCGCGTAAATCCTCCTTGGTACAGCGTTCAAATCCAAACTGCTCCGGAGTTATAACATATTCCTTATACCATCCGTTTCTGAATTCGCATATGGTAGTAGGTGAACTAAGCGATATCTCATCCAGCTTATCCTGTCCGTAAACAACAAGTCCTCTTTCAACACCGAGGCTTGTAAGAACCTGTGCAAGTGGCTTAACCAATAACTCATCATATACACCGAGCAGCTGTACCTTTGGATTTGCAGGATTGGTTATAGGTCCGAGTATGTTAAATACTGTTCTTATACCAAGCTCCTTACGGATAGGTCCTACATACTTCATTGAAGTGTGATACTTCTGTGCAAATAAGAAGCAGAAGCCTACTTCATTTAACATCTCAACACATTTCTCGGGTTCAAGATTAATATTTACACCTAAAGCCTCAAGACAGTCGGCTGTTCCTGACCATGAAGATGCGGCTCTGTTACCGTGCTTTGCAACCTTAACTCCTGCAGCTGCCATGATGATAGCTGATGTGGTTGATATGTTAAAGCTCTTTGCATTATCTCCGCCTGTTCCTACTATCTCCATACAATCAAGACCTGTTGTATCAACCTTGGTTGCCTTGTCTCTCATAGCAGCGCCGCAGCCTGCTATCTCGTCTATGGTTTCAGCCTTTGTACTTTTTGTAGAAAGTGCTGCCAAAAATGCAGCATTCTGAGTCGGTGTAGTCTCTCCGCTCATTATCTCTGAAATTACCTCATATGCCTCGTCGTAAGTTAAATCCTGCTTATCAACTATTTTTACAATTGCTTCCTTAATCATATTCTTTTCTTCCTTTCTTTTTCCGGTTTTATAATTGAATAAAATTCTTTAATATGGTCTTTCCGTCCGGGGTGAGTATGGACTCGGGATGGAACTGGACTCCGTATATCGGATATTCGGTGTGTGCCACCGCCATTACCTCACCGTCTGTGGTTCTTCCGATTACCTTAAGTGTATCGGGCAATGTGTTTTCATCGACTGCCAATGAGTGATATCTTGCAACCTTTATATGTTCAGGCAGGTTTTTGAATAGCGGGCTGTCTCTGTCGGTTTCTATCTTGGACTGTTTGCCGTGCATAAGCTTTTTCGCATAGGTAACGGTCGCTCCGTAAGCTGCACATATTGCCTGATGTCCGAGACACACACCAAGTATCGGTATCGTTTTGGGAAGTGAGCGTGCCGCTTCAATTATTATGCCTGCATCCTCAGGTCTTCCCGGTCCCGGTGAGATGATTACATGAGACGGAGAAAGCTTTGCGATTTCTTCCACTGTCATCTCATCATTTCTTATTACCTTTAATTCTCCACCAAGCTCACCTACATATTGAAACAGATTATAGGAAAAGCTGTCGTAATTATCTATCAAAACTATCATTGCTAATCCTCCATTTCTATAGATTTTTCTATGGCGGTCATAACTGCCTTAGCTTTGTTGATACATTCCACATATTCGTTTTTAGGAATGCTGTCTGCCACGATTCCGGCACCGGAACGGACAAACACCTTACCGTTTTTCTTAAAGGCTATCCTTATGGCGATACAGGTATCAAGGTTTCCCGTAAAGTCTATGTAGCCGATTGCTCCGCCGTAGATGCCTCTCTTGTTATTTTCAAGCTCATTTATGATCTCACAGGCACGAAGCTTCGGTGCACCGGACAGTGTTCCTGCCGGAAGTATGGCATCTATCGCATCAAGCGGTGTGGCATCTTCTCTTATCTCACCTCTTACAGTTGAACCGATATGCATAACATGTGAATATCTTTCTATCGACATATATTTCTCAAGCTCTACCGAACCGAATTTGCTTATCTTGCCTATATCATTTCTGCCGAGGTCAACCAACATATTGTGCTCCGCACATTCCTTTTCATCAGCTAAAAGCTCTTCTTCAAGCCGCTTATCCTCCTCGTAGGTCTTACCTCTCGGCCTTGTGCCCGCAAGCGGAAATGTATGAAGCACACCGTCCTCAAGCTTGACCAGTGTTTCAGGGGATGCTCCCGCAACCTCTATGTCATCGCCGCTGAAGTAAAACATATACGGCGAAGGATTGATGGTTCTTAAAACCCTGTAGGTATCAAGCAGGCTTCCCTCGAAATCCGCTTCAAGTCTGTTTGACAAAACCACCTGAAATATATCGCCCTCATAGATATGCTTCTTAGCCTTCTCGACCATCTCACAAAACTCGGACTCATCAAACATTCGTCTGAATTCGGATGAAATATGTGCCTTTTCATTTTTTGCTTCTTTTCCGGTTCTGAGTAAGCTTATTATCTCATCTATATCCTTTATGGCTTTTTCGTAATTTGCTTCCAGATTATCTGTCTTTGCATTTGCTATTATAACAAGCTTTTGTCTGATGTTATCAAAGGCGATTACCTTATCGAACAGCATCAGGTCAATATCTTTAAAGCCTTCTTTTACATCATTACAGTTTTCAGTATAACAAATCTGCAACATCGTATCAATATGATATTCAGGATAGAAATCCAGATAATGTTGATAGATTTTTGCCAACC
>CALGGL010000340.1 GCA_937915975.1 uncultured Lachnospiraceae bacterium
CCTTTACTGTAGTTTCCTTTAAATCTAGTATCTTAGCTATCTCTCTAATTTTATAGCCTTGAACATAATAGAGAATTATCATAATCCGATACTTTTCCTCCATATATTCAAGGCTGTTTTTCCACTCCGCATTATCGAGACCGGAATCATTAATAACCAGCTCATCCGTAAAGGAATGTGGTAATTCCTTTGTATTCGTATTAATAATCTTATAGCAGTTATTTATAAGAATCCTTGTCATCCATGTTTTAAAATATTCGTTATTTTTTAGCGTATTCAGCTTTTCCCAGCATATCAGTATTGTATCTTGTATGGCATCACTTACATCCTCATCATTATAAAGTATCGCTCGAGCCACCTTATACATATTGACCTTATTCATCTGTATCAACTCTGAAAATGCAGCTTTATTTCCACGCTTTGCCTGTTTTACCAGGTTTTTCATCTCATTTTCCTCTTTTCGTAATATGTATGGAAATAATTATATCAAACCTTTTAATATAAATATATTGTTTCTTAATAATCTTCCTATACATTAGATACTTTAAAATGCAAATTGGTCGATTTTTTATAGAAAATGATATAGGATACGGAAAAGACCCCCTGTAACATTTCATAAGTATATCAGACCATAAAGAATGCACACACATGGCGTTAAGTAATACGCGCCATATGTGTGCATTTTTTATGGTCAAAGCTAATACTGTTGATATGACAAAGCTCACATCTCATGCCCTATTAGTCCATCTCGCTTTTCAGCTCGATGGTGTTTCTCGTCAAAGTGTCGCTTGTGCCAGCACAGCGACACCTTTCCTCGTATTAGTCCATATTATCAAAATATGTGTTTACAAGATCTACATACTCCTGCTTGTATTCGTCTGTATCGAAATCCTCAACCGACTCTGCAAGTGAGATTATAAGCTTTCTGTTTGTATCACCCATGTACTCGCTGTCCTTAAGATACATTCCAAAGGCTGCTACTGATGCAGCCCATCTTAAGTTGTCACTGCCATCCTTAGTGTAAGCACTTGTGTTACATACATAGTCAGTAAGCTTGCTTTCGTCCTCATCCGGTTCCTTATATCTTACTCTTAAGGTAAAGAGTTCGTCATTGTACTCGCCGTTTCCGTATATTTCATTATCAGCTCCGTCACTGTATTTTAAATCTGCCGATGGTACTTCCATCTTAGAGTCAACCGGAATTATCTCATAAATTGCGGTTACACTGTGGCCTTCACCCATCTCACCGCCATCCTTTGTATCATCATTGAAATCCTCTGCTGCCATAGTTCTGTTCTCATATCCGATAAGTCTGTAGCCCTTAACAAGTGCCGGATTAAACTCCACCTGAAGCTTAACATCCTTTGCGACCGTTACCATATTAGCTCCCAAATCATCAACTAATGCTTTCTTTGCCTCAAAAATCGAATCAATATACGCATAGTTTCCGTTACCCTTATCTGCAAGAGTTTCCAGCTTGTTATCCTTGTAATTTCCATATCCAACACCAATTACGCTTAAAAATACTCCTGATTTTTTCTTCTCTGTTATAAGCTGCTCAAGTGCACTTTCACTGGTTACACCTACATTTAAATCACCATCTGTTGCAAGGATTACTCTGTTATTGCCACCCTTGATATAGTATTTTTCTGCTATGGCATATGCAGTCTCAATACCTGCCGCACCATTGGTTGATCCCCATGCCTCAAGTCCTTCTATTGCTGAACATATCTCATAATAATCTGCTCCGCTTGCGCCCTCAAGTACAACCTCATCGCCACCTGCATAGGTTACTATGGAAACTCTGTCCTTATCGGTAAGATTTTCGGCAAGCATACACATGGACTGCTGCACAAGCGGAAGCTTGTTGCTGTCAAACATTGATCCCGATGTATCTATAAGAAATACTATATTTGACTCCGGTGCATCACTAAAATCAATCTTCTCGGTATTAAGCGATACCAGTGCAAGCTGTGTATCGTCATTCCAAGGACAGTCTGCATACTCCATATGAACCGCAAATTTATCATCACCTGTCGGTGTCTCATAATCATAATGGAAGTAGTTTATCATTTCCTCAATCCTTACCATGCCCGGATCAATTTCATACCCGTTATTTATATTGGTTCTTATCTGTGAATATGAAGCTGTATCTACATCCGCAGCAAAGGTTGAAAGCGGTGAAAGCTTAACCGACATCCAAGGATTCTCTTCCAAATCGTTATACTCATTTGTATTAAATTCCTCATCACCGTAATAATACTCTTCTGTCTCTACATAATATGCTTCACCTGAAACCGCATTATATGCCATATCATACTCGGCATCTGCATAAACCTCTTCTACATCATCATCCTTTGTCTGAGCCTCAGTTGTTTCATGGTAATTTTCCTCTGTGGTTTCTTCCGTTGCCTTATCAAATATAGTAGTAACTTCGTTATTTTTCTTTCCGCATGCACACATTCCAAGCATCATAGCTCCGGCAAGTGTAACTGCCATAATCTTTTTTCCCAAATATCCTTTTCTCATATTCTTTTCCTCCATCATATTCTTATACTTTTCTTTTTTAGTTTCTTGTGAAAGGTTGTTTTATTCGCTTTTATTAAGGTTTTTGATACCCTTTTTTATGTATCTACTATATATACGATGGAGATTTTATTTTTTATGGGAAAAAATCAAAAAAAATTATTAAATATAAAATGTGGCGTGGGTGTATATAATAAGATAGGGATTTCTTATAACATTTTGCCCGATTTTTGTTAAATCAGCAATGAGTGGTTCGAATTGGTTTGCTCAGAAACTGACTATTTGAGTGAAACGAGTTGTCAGTTTCGTACAAACCCAAAGAACCCGAATGTACTGATTTAGAAAATCGTTGGCAAGTTTAAGAAATCCCTATCGTATTATTGCACCCTCGCCTATATTAGATATTTTTTATTTACTATAATTATTTACTATAATTATTTTCTATGATTGCTTTCGGTTCTTTTTATATATAGTTTGTACTTATCAAAGTATTTTATATAGATATATGAGTCTGTATCGTTCATTTTATATACTGTCAAGGTTTCATCAGGATTACCCTGTTCAGGATAATCGCAATAGGTATTATCTATGTCGATTCCATCACCGGCGTTGTCCGGAAGCTCATCCATAGGTTCTTTATCGGATATCTCATATATTATTCCATCAAGTTCTATCTCTGTTGCAAATAAGCTCTCATCTACGTATGAAGCACCCGAAGTACCGTCTTCCTCTTCCTTTTGATTAGCTGAAACCGAATTGGTATCCGCCTGAGTATCCTCTGCCGAATAATCACTATTAAAATCTGCTTCAACATCGTCAGAATCATAGTTACCATTATAAAAATCGCTGTTTATACCCTCGCTGTCAGACATTTCATAATCTTCATCCGCCGTCTCTTCCATAGCTTCCGTTGCTTCAGCATCGCAATAATCATCCTTGTATCTTTCATCGGACGCTACTATTGTATCGGACTTTTTGCTATCATCCTTCTTACTTCCCTTTTGGCTGAGTATTGCAATCGGAACTGCAATAACCGTAATTAATGCTGCGGCTGCTATAAAGCCTATGGTTTTTCTTCTTCTTGCTTTATTTTCATTATTTATAAGATTAAGCTCCTTCTCATAGCCGGTCTCAATCCTCGACCAAAGATCAGGAGTATCATTTTCAACTTCCTTCATATATGCTTCAAGAACTTCTTCAGGAATATCCTCCACCATTGCTTCGATATCTTCCTGATTATTCTTATATTCAGTTAAATCAACTACTTTCTTACTCATAATTAGAAAGACACCTCCTTAGCTTCTTTATTCCTTCATTATACAGCCAGGTAACCGTTCCAATCGGTTTTCCGGTTATTTTAGCTATCTCCTTGAATTTAAGCTGTCCCACAAGCTTCATATCCACAATTTCTTTTTCCTCAGGCTTAAGAGATTTTATCGCCTGTTTCATATCCTGTGAAAGAACAGCTTCATTTTCTATTCCCTCCGTATGCGGCTCATCATATTCCGCCACGGTATTTTTATTTTTTCTTATTGCATCAATCGCCATATTTTTTGCTATGGTTACAAGCCACGTCTTGTGGGGGCTTCCTTTCTTAAAGCTGCCCGCCACACGTATGAGCTTGATGAAAAATTCTGATGTAATATCCTCTGCCTCTTCTTTATTTTGGACCGTATTATAAACCACTGCATATATAAGCTTCATATATGCCTCATATATCATTTTCAGTCCCGTATTATCCCCATTTAAAAGCAAATCTATGGCTGACGTAAATTCCATGTCAGTCATCCCAAAACTCCCTTTCATAATAATATACGAATCAAATATAATTTTTTATGGTACAATTCTACAACTTTTTTTCCCTATCTTCAAGAACAAGCCAAACTTCTGTTTATCGCAAGAAGACAGATATCAGGTTGGTTAATATACTGAACAAAGAAAGCAGGCGGTTTATGT
>CALGGL010000341.1 GCA_937915975.1 uncultured Lachnospiraceae bacterium
TTTACAAAGAAAACGCAGTATGTTAATATAATCAAGTCGTTCACTTAGTAAACGGAGACTCCGCCCTTTACCCGGTGAATAGATTATTTATAATTAATGGAGGAAACAAAATGATTACTGCAGAAATGAAGAAAGAAATTATCGAAAAGTACGGACGTACAGAAGGCGACACAGGTTCACCTGAGGTACAGGTTGCATTGCTTACAGCAAGAATTAATGACCTTAATGAGCACTTCAAGGTTCATCCTAAGGATCATCATTCAAGACGTGGTCTTCTTAAGATGGTAGGTCAGAGAAGAAATCTTCTTGCATATCTTAAGAGCAAGGATATTGAACGTTACAGAAAGCTTATTGAGTCACTTGGACTTAGAAAGTAAAAAATGTTACAAGCGTATTCAGGCAGATTGCAGAGCAGTCTGCCTGAGTTTGTTATATGTTCATTTTTACGGTTGATAATAAATTATTTGATTTTTTTTTATTGCTTTTAAGGAGCTTTATATGAGTAAAATTGATTTGAAGGATAAAATTATTGCAGGTTACAGGAATGTTGAGTCGGATAAGCTTTTAGGTATTTTCGGTAATCCGATAAAACATACATTGTCGCCGGTTATTCATGATACAATTTCAGATTATTATTCATTTAATGAAAGATATATTCCTTTTGAAATTGAGGATAATTTGGGAGATTACGTTAAGGCAGCGTATGATTTGGGGATTATCGGTCTTAACATAACCGTTCCGTATAAGGAAAAGGTTATACCGTATCTTTCGGATATAGATGAGGATGCAAAAAAAATCGGTGCCGTAAACACTCTTGTGCGATCTCAAAACGGATACAAAGGCTATAACACCGACATGGAAGGACTTTACCGTTCAATTATCGAAGCAAATGAAGATATAAAGGATAAAGAGATAATAATGCTTGGAGCGGGCGGGGCGGCACGTGCTGTTGCATATATGTGCTTTAAGTATAAGGCATCAAAGGCTTATATAATTAACAGAAGCGTGGATAAAGCACAGAGACTTGCTGAGGATATGAATGCTATGGATGACAAAAGCAGCAGATTTATATCGATATCCTCGGATAAATATGAAACAGTTCCGGAGGGCAGATATATTTTTATACAGTGTACATCCGTTGGATTGAAGGAGGATGACGGCCTGCCTCTTGTTACAGACAAAGAATTTTATAAGCAGGCCTGCTTTGCGGTTGATCTTATATATAATCCTGCAAAGACGGCATTTATTAAGCTTATGGAGGACAATAATATACCTGCAATAAACGGACTTAAGATGCTTTTGTATCAGGGAATAATAGCAAACGAGCTATGGAATAATACAAAAATAAATAATGAATTGACGGCTCAAATATATGATAAATTATATAAGAAAATTTACGGATGATTTTTGTGCATTATATAAAATATTGTAAGTTTTGCACAAAACTAAATATATTTCAACGAAATACCGATATACTAAGTGGTAAAGTGTGGTCAAAAAAACCAATAAAAAACTCAAGTTTTTTCGCTATTTAATTGACCTTAAACAAGAAATTTTGTATAATATTACTAACTGGGACCTGATTTCGTTGGAGGTGACATCGATGGCAGAGCATTCAAACAAAAAAAATAATAGTATATTTAAAAATAACAATGGTTTCACATTGGTTGAAATGATTGTTACTTTTATTGTTCTCGGAATCCTTCTTTCAGTGTCGGTTATGAGTCTTGTGGCATGGCAGGATTGGGCAGATTTCAACAGAGAAAACGAATATGCGGAGACTCTTTTCCTTGCGGCGCAAAATCAGCTTTCCGAATACAGCGAAAACGGTACTCTTTCTGATTTTTCCGACAGGGCGTATAAAGAGGCATTTGGCAACAAGGTTAATCTTAATTCAATTTATTATGCCGAGGGAGAAGCATACACATCAGAGCTTTTAAAGGATAACAGTGTCTGGGTTTCAAAAGAATCCGGAACGCTTTGTTATGCCATGAGCAACAAAGGAGATTATATAAGATATAAAAACGGTGAAGCTACGGAAAGTCCGACGGCACCGATAGTCTTTGAATTGCTTGAGGCTTATGTTTACGATACAAGTATATTGAATGAGACAATCTGTATAGAGTTTTCACTTGAGGATGGTCAGGTTTTCTCGGCATTCTTTACAGATAAGTTTATAAATCAGGGTGATTCGTATTATTCGGCGTTCGAATATAATAATTCGAATGAGTCACTTAGGGGACTTGTCAATATAGCAACAAGATATGAAGCATACAGAAAAGACAGAATGGTTGGATACTATGGAGTTGACAGCCTTTCGGCCGCATTGGTTTCTAAAAATGACAAGCCGACAATTTCCAAAATTTCCCTTAACAACGAGGAAACCTTAAATCTTTCATTTAAGCTCGGAAAGTATGCAAGTGCTACAAATGAGCTTACTTATACGATATCCGTATATGACAATGAGACAAAGAAAAAGGTTCTTGATATTACACTTGATACTTCTTCATACCCGTTGAAAAATTACGAAAACAGAAGTACCGTACCTTGCTCTGTCATAAGATATACCTATGATACTGAGGGCAATGCAACCTCCGAGGAGCTTGGAAAACTTGATATTCTTGCATATCTTGATGACAACAATCAGATAAGAGTAGTTCTTGATGCTGTTGATGCTCAGGCAACAACCTATCTTTACAATGATGAATATACAAAGCTTGCTGATGCATCAAGCGTTAAGGCGGGTTCGGTTAAGTTTGCAAACACATTAAGCTTCCACAGATTCGGCTTAAAGGCAGAAGAGATATACTGCTCGGTTCAGGGCTACAGTTCAAGATATAAGGCAACCTCTGTAAAATACAGTAATACTGAAGACGCGTTTTTTGCAAATGAAACAGCAGGTAGTGAAAATATAGCAGGTATAGGCGATGTCGAGCATTTTAATTATACGATTAAAAATGCAAGACACCTTTACAACATAAGATATCTTGAAGATATTTCCGAGACAAATCTTGCGGATTACAAAAATACCGGGAGCGCTGCGGCATTTTGTACTTATGCGCTTATAAAGGATATAGATTGGGAGGAATTTGTCAAGGGAGAGAATTATTATTCTTCAAGGTCTCACAATATTATTCTTCCTGACGGAATGTATGTATCAAATAATGTTGATATTGTTACCGACAGAAGCTTTGCATCCTGCGGCAGACTTCGTATGTATGACAAATTCATCGGAAATGAATTTACCGTTACAGGACTTAAAATAACCGAAGCCTTTAACAGCTTAAGCGGTTTATACGGATATGATAATTTGGATGATGTTGAAAAGCCTGTCGGATTATTTGGCAGAAATTACGGATTAATAAAGACAACCAATCTTGACAAAATTCAGGTTACAAGCAGCAGCGATAAGGTCGGTGCTTTTTGTGGTGTCAATGTAGCGGGCGTTCTCGGAAACGATGAGCAGACAGGTGTTCTTGATAGTCTTACCGTTCTTAATTCGGGAATAAATACCGACAGTGCAAGCTATATTCTCGGTAAAGAGCATGTCGGTGGTATAGTGGGTTATCTTCAGGGCGTAGGTGAAGAAGCTGTATCGGGAGATACCTATAAGGATATTGTTCTTTCCAAACTTAATAATTATGCCAAGGTAACAGGTGACAAGTATGTCGGCGGTATCATAGGTGAGGTAAGAACCTCTAAGACCAAAGCGGTCAAGATAATAGTTGATGAATGTGTAAACAAG
>CALGGL010000342.1 GCA_937915975.1 uncultured Lachnospiraceae bacterium
TGGATAAGACTGCTTTACTGTTATCCAGAGGAGATAACGGATGAGCTGATAGAAGAGATAAGAGTTAATCCCAAGGTATGTCATTATATAGATATGCCAATACAGCACAGTGAGGATGCTGTTCTTAGCCGCATGGGACGTAAGACCACAAAGAGAGAGATTACAGAAAGAATCTTATAATTAGCAAGTCATCGGCGCTTCTATGCGATTATCTTTATGTATCCGCAGGAAGCGGTGAATCAAGCACGGATTTGGTTTTCTCAGGTAACAGTATGATAGCCGAATACGGAAAGCTTCTTAAGGAAAACGATAATGTGGCTGATAATAATTATCTGTTGGTAAGTGATATAGACCTTGGACGTATCAGAGCGGACAGGGTTAAATCAAAGACCTACAAGGATACCTACAGGGTATACGGAAACGATAAAAATATAAGAACAGTTAATTTTAAGTCCGTTGGTGAGTTTGGCTCGGATGCAAAGGATTACGAGATTGACGCACATCCGTTTATTCCGACCGGTGAAAGAAAACGTCTTATGCGTTGTAAATCCATATTTGCCATGCAGGTTGGAGGTCTTATTAAAAGACTTAGCATAACCGGCTCCAAGATGGTGGTAGGTGTTTCGGGAGGAATGGATTCAACTCTCACCTTACTTGTATGTGCACAGGCTTTAAAAAAGCTTGGTAAGCCTATGACAGATTTAACGGGTATAACCATGCCTGCTTTCGGTACGACCGACAGAACCTACAATAATGCGGTTGTTCTTATGGAAACTCTGGGAATAACCGTTAAAGAGATTCCGATTAAGGATGCATGTATGGTGCATTACAAGGATATCGGACATGATACGGAGATAAAGGATATCACCTATGAAAATGTACAGGCAAGAGAGCGTACGCAGGTGCTTATGGATTATGCCAATAAAATCGGTGCAATCGTTGTCGGAACGGGAGATTTATCCGAGCTTGCCCTTGGCTGGTGTACTTATAACGGCGATCAGATGAGTATGTACGGTGTCAATGCAAGTATACCAAAAACTTTGGTTAAATGGCTTATAGACAGCGTTATTAAGGAATCAGTATTTCCGGAAAGCTCCGAGGTTTTAAAGGATATTATAGATACTCCTATAAGTCCTGAGCTTTTACCACCGGATGAGAACGGAAATATAGTTCAAAAGACCGAGGATTCAGTCGGACCTTACGAGCTTCACGACTTTTTCCTTTACTATATGATGAGATACGGTTATTCACCATCCAAGGTTTTCTTCCTTGCAAAAAAAGCGTTTGCGGGAGCATATGAGCCTGAGATTATTCTTAAATGGATGAAGATGTTTTATAGAAGATTTTTCTCACAGCAGTTTAAACGAAGCTGTATGCCGGACGGCGTAAAGGTCGGTTCGGTTGCACTTTCACCGAGAGGTGACTGGAGAATGCCGTCGGACGCAAGTGCAGCCTTATGGATGAGCGAGATTGAAACATTGTAGTAATGTCGGTTGAGTGCATGGTAAAAAGCCTTGTAACTGCAACTAGATACTATGCAGAGCACGTTCTCACTCATTGAAACAAGTAGGAGTACTAAGCTCAAAATAATTAAGATTTACAATGCCTCTTTTAATAAAATTAAGAGGCATTGTAAATCTTTTATTTTTCACTAAGTGCTCACTTGTTTCAAAAGGCTCTGCCATAGTACCTGTTGCTGTTACAAGGCTTTTCATACCGCACTCAACCGACACATGCTGCGCATGTGATGTGTTAAATAATAATATTTATAGTTCAATTTACGCTTTAATGGAATGGATATAAATTGAGTTATTTTGACAAGAAAAGAATGAAAGGTTTTTAAGAGATTTATTGCAACTGGTATGAATGTTGATAGTGGAAGCTAAAATTGATTTTGTTGAACATTTATAAAAGCTGGCAGTACATCTTTAATAGTACATGATATATTCATTGGATTGAGGTTGTTATGTTGCGGGTAGAAAAGAATTAAAGTCGAGGCGATTTCTCCCCGACTTTAGCAAGGAAACATTTACAATACATAGTAAAAGTTTCAATATTGTTTATCCAACTATAAGGCATTTACAGAATTAATAAGTGTTTCTTTGTCACCATCAAAATAGTAGTGAAAAAGATTATTTAATTGGAGTTCACGGTATTTTTCCTTAGTAATAAGTGGCTTGTATGTATAATCTCTGCCGTTTCTGATCATTTTAATATATTTCTTTTCCACTAATTTTCTGAAATATGTTGAGACGGTTTGAGGTTTCCATGTCTTTGCCCGGGGCTCATATTTTACAGCCTCCATGATTGAAGATAATGAAATATCTTTTTCCATTTTCCAGATGGTAAGCATAATTACTTCTTCTGTTTTAGTAAGTTCTTGCATTTGTGAATCCTCCCATTAATAAGTGTTTAATTTTTTATTGTATTGATTGCAAAAAATATGAGATGTATTATAGCATGATTTATTTATCTAAGTAAAGTAGTTTTGTGATGTTGTTTTTTTGGTGGTTTTTATCTAATATGCTCTGCAATGTTTGAATATTTTAGTCTTAAGACTAAGAATTGTATTAACTGTTTGTCTGTTGTTTATACAAAATAAATTGACGAAATATGTCAATAATGGTTGAAAAAATATAGGGAGTACGATATAATAATTAATATTATAATATTTAATTTGATATGAAGAATGGGAAAGATGAGATTTTGCTTATAAATTAATAATATTATCTAATTGATATAAAGTAAATAATAAGATTTATTGTATAGATTGTATGGTCTAATGGTTAATGATGAAAACTATTATTATTTTTAGTAAAAGAAGTTAAATTCTTATAGAGGAGAAATATCCGATGGATACCACAAAAATAGATTTGCTTCAAGAGTATAAAGAGCAGTATTATAAAGAAATTGAACACTCGGAGCGTTTGAATGGTAAAATAAATACAATGATAACTTTTTTGACAATATTAGGCGGCGCTCAGGTACTGTTATGGACACAGATGAAAGATTTTGAAGCAGAATGGTATTTAGGTATTTATATTTGTTTTAGTTTTGCTTCTTTAATTTTATTTATTATATCATCATTTGAATTTTATAAAGCATATTCTGGATATGAATACAGGTATTTCCCTATTAAAAGTATGGCATTGACGTCTATTGAAACTTATAAATGCCTGCCGGATAAAAATGATGAACAACTAAGGGAAATGGCTGATGAGCATATATATAATATGTATTGCGAGCGATTTTTAAATGATGCAATAGCAAACCGAAATTCAAATACTGAAAAGAATAATAAACACAAGAAATTGATAAAATGGATATGTTTTTCTTTGATTATAACTATGATAACATATGCGGTTGGTGTTGGAATTGATTATTATGAAACAAAAACTAAAGAAATAAACATTGAAGAAAATTATAGGGAAGGAGATGTCAAAGATGGCGGAAGAAGAGATCAAATTGACCACGGCAAATACTACAAATGGTTCTACAAATGATAACATTGAGTTTCCCAAAACACCTCAACCGGAAATTTTAATAGAAAATTTCACTTCAAATCATTTAAATGTCAATATTGATAAAAATATCAATAAAGGAAAATAATTGAATGTAAGGTTTTATAAGGATTATCTAAGCGATAGGACTAAATGAATGGCAACCGAATAATATTATATGAATAAGTAGGGTACATGCCAAAATGTGTGGTGTGATGCTGTTTGATTACATTATTAAATAGTTTATCCGGGGCGTTGTTTAATCATTGGGGATAATTCTAACAATGGATAATAGACAATTATCAATTGATCAGAGCAAGAGCATACGTTTAATTTAGGGTGTTATATAAAACATGTTAAGGAAAAAAAACAGAGCAATCAAACGTTACAGACCATATATAAATGATAAAGATGCATGTGAAATTTTTCAAACCACTTCATTACTTGAAATCAGCATT
>CALGGL010000343.1 GCA_937915975.1 uncultured Lachnospiraceae bacterium
GGAATTCCGAATGTCGGAAAATCCACCTTTATAAATAAGGTCGCCAGAAGAAAAGCTGCCGGAACGGGCGACAGACCCGGCCTTACAAGGGGCAAGCAGTGGATCAGTATAGATACATCTCTTGATATGGCAGTTCTTGAGGGTGCCATGGAAGGACATGAGCTTGCGGAGGTTATACTTACATCGGGAAGTACAGAAAGTGTAACCGCCGAGGGTGTGATTACACCAAGTGATGCCAAAATCGTTAGTGGTGACATAGATGTAACAGATAACTATGAAATAACTTATATAAACGGTGTTATGACCGTTACAAAGGCTGATTCCGAAGTAATACTTGATAAGACTTCGGTTGGTGAAGATACAAGTGTAACTACAGTTGAGTCGCCTAACCTTCAGGAGTTTGCAGAGAAAATAGCCGAGGATGGCAAGCTTGTCAAGGTTGAGCTTAGTGTTAAGCCGGTAGCGGAAGAAGAACTTGAAACATATACCGTATCAAGTATAAAGGAAGCTGCTGAAACGTTATTTACAAATGTTAATAAGGATACACTTAAGCTTGAGTATCTTGAAATAGACATGACTAAGTATGTAGATGGAGTTAAAGATGGCTTAATCAGTGATACAACCACACCGATTGAAATAGTTGTAACTTATGATACAAGCAAAGCCGGAAATCCGGTTATAATAAGAAGACATGGTGGAAATGTTTCTGTATTTACCTTGCTTTCCGCAAAGCCTACAAGCGATTATAAGGACGCAACATACTATATAGACGGTAATAAGATATACATTTATTCACAATATTTCTCGGATTTTGCGATAGTATACTCTGTTCAAAAGACATTTAATGTAAACCTTGATAACGGTATGGGCAAAGTAACGAGGATTATTGCAACGGAAGGTGCAAAGTATACACCGCCTACAAACCTTACAAGAGACGGATATGTTTTTGACGGCTGGTATAAGGATGAAACATTTACAGAGAAGTGGAATCCTGATACAGATACAGTTACGGCTGATACAAAGCTTTTCGCTAAGTGGACAAAGAAGACAGAGCTTGTAAATGTCGATGTACCGGAAACAAAGGTTGAAACGCCTGAGGCTAAGGTTGAAACGCCTGAGACTAATGTTGAGACGCAAAAGTCAGATACGCCAAAAACTGAAACGACTAAGAAAGATAATAATACTCTGACAACCGGTGACAAGATGCACATAGGCATAATAGTTTTGCTTATGCTTGATTCGGCAATGGCAGGATTATATCTTACGCTTAGAAGAAAAATGATTAAGTAGATATATAGTAGTGATATCGGGAAGTCTTATATTGGGACTTCCCGATGTTTTGTATATTATTGATTATGATGAAAGAACGGTAACACTTATTTCAAAGGAATGATGTGAATATTTTATATCAACTGATAAAAGACTTTTAAAATATGAAACTGATGAAATAAAAATGGTAACACCTATAGATTTTATATCGGAAACGGAATTTGTATAATAATTGTTCTTGACATAGCCGTACGACCTTATTATAATAAAATTATAATTAATTAGGTCGTACGGCTATTTTTTGATTATTTTTTTAACAATAAAGTCATACGGCGATATGTGGAGGAGCAGATGAAAATCAATGATACTAAATCTTTTGGAGAAATAATTAAGAAAAGAAGGAAAAAACTTGGATATACACAAAAATATGTTAGTGATGTAAGCGGTATAAGTGCAAGCTTTATATCTGATTTGGAGAATGGTAAGGCCACTATCGAAATCGGTAAGGCTATATATTTGGCTAACCTTCTGGGAATCGATGTAGTTTTAAATGAAAGAGGTTAAATGATAGATGATTAAGCTAAGTGTTTATATTGAAATTAAAGGTAAACAGCGATTAGTCGGATATATAACCGGTGACTCATATATTGATTCATGCTTCCAATATTCAGAAGGCTATCTTGATTCCGAATATAGCATGCCAATATCAATATCCTTACCTTTACAAAAAGATGCATTTTCAGCAGAAGAAATTATATATAAAGTTTATAGAGGAATAGGCTCTGATATAATAAAAGAACATACTGGTTATGAAATTTATAAATTATTAGCTTCTAAGGATAAAAAAGCAATAGATGAATTTCATGATGCTTGTAATGAATATATAAGTAAACTTAGAAATGAAGAAGTAGAAACCACTAAAAATATGTATAAAAACGATTATCTTAATATTGAATATGAAGTATCTTCTGCGTTAAAAGCAATTATTTCATATGGTACTGCTGAATGGATTTATGAAAATTATTTATCAAAAATGATGGAATGCTTTTCACCAAGAGAAAAAGAACTATTAGAAAATAAAGATTTATTTAAACAAATCTATGATTTTAAAGAAAACCCTACATCTTCTCCACCTCAAATTATTAAAACAAATATGTTTACTTTTAATCAAATAATGGATAAATTTTATGCTGAATATAAATATGATACTGCTATAAATAATATATTAAAGGAATCTTCTGCTAAATTAGTACCTGTTATTCCAGATATTGATGTAAGATTTTTAATTAATGTTATGTCTCATTTAAAAGTAAAAGAATTAAAAGAAAAACTTTTAAATAATAATATGTTATGTAGTGGACTAAATAATTTACTAAGAAAATATAGTTATCTATCTTTTCATGAATATTTTTCTGAAATTCAATTAGAGGCTGATTCATATTGTGATGCGACAACAGTAGCAAGTATTTTCTTAAATTATGATAATATTATAAAAGATTTGAAAAAAGCTAAAACTCCACCTTCTATGATATCAATATTAGATGCTGCTGATGCATATAATCCCGAATCAAAGATATACTCTTATATTTTTGAGAGTGACAATTTTAAAATTATCACATTAAATTCTCCAGAAAATAGAGCTACAACGTTACGAAATGAAAGAAGAGAAGATTCTTTAAGAAATTATATTAGATGTTTTAAAAGAGAAAAAGTTGCGGTTCCTTCATTTGATGAAGATATATCTGTTAATAATAAGAAAATAAATGTAGTAGTTGGAAACTTCACTAATCCAATAAATTTAACATATGGGGAGAGAACTGGTTCTTGTATGAGATCTGGTGGTCTTGGAGAAGAGTTATATGATTTTTGTTTAAATGATGACCATGGTTTTCATATAAGATTTACAGATCCTAATACTGGTGAATTTATAAGTAGAGTAAGTGGATTTAGAAATGGTAATACAGTATTTTTAAATCAATTAAGAGAGAGTAATTTGGAAGGCTATGACTCAAATGATTTAATTGAAATTTGTAAAAAAGTTGCTGATGAATTAATTGAAAGAAGTAAAGATAGTAAAAATCCAATAAATAATGTTGTTATATCACATGACAAAGTAATGGATAATGACGATATTGATACTATTAATATAGAAGCTCCAAATATATATGAAGGGCTTGATAAAATGTTCTATTTTGATTTAGTCCCTAATAGATCTGTTATTCTTTCTACATCTAATCCTGACAATTCATTGGTACCAGTTGTTTTAGGACCTGACCATACTGATTATTATGATGTTCAAAGAGATAAAATAAAATTTGCTACTAATCCATCTGAGGCTGTTAAACATATTGAGGTTATTGAACAATTATTTTCTGGAAAGAAATTAGCTGATATAACAGTAACTGATAAAGAATATGAATTATGTCTCAAGAATGCTTTAAGAGAAGCTATCGACGCTAATGAAAAAGTAAGATAATATTTTAATAATATTATAATTTATTTAGATGAAAGAAGAAATTATTAAATTGCAAAAAGAAATAGAACAACTCAAAATTGAAAATAAGGAAAAAGATGAAGCTATTATTGAATTGAGCCAGTTTTATTATGTAAGTTATTTTTTTAATTTGATTTATTTATAGTATTATCAAAAGCAAAATCCAAGTGAACCTTTGAACGAAGACAATAATGATGATGATAATTAATTTATGGAATAATACCTTAAATATGATTACTTCACTTTTATTCTGTTACTATATTGATAAAGCCTTTATTTCCAATTAAAAGAAATATATTTTTTATTCTAAAATTTGGCTGAATATTAAATTTAATTAATATAAATTTAAACTTATAAAAAATAAAAAGCTTTTAATATTATTTTTGGGGATTGGGGATTGGGGATTGGGGATTGGGGATTGGGGATTG
>CALGGL010000344.1 GCA_937915975.1 uncultured Lachnospiraceae bacterium
GTTACCGCCAGCAGCTTCGCTTTCGCTTCCCCCAGCTCCTTCGCCAGCGTCCCCATTCGCTCCTTTAGATCCGGAATCAATTCGTCCAATCGATAGTCCCGGTCTGTGTCAGGCTGACTCCCGATATAGCTCATCACGTTCCGGTACAAGGTGTTCAGTTCTCCTACCAGCCGGTTCGCTTCCTGCAGCACCTCCGCCATCGTTCCCACCGTGTTCTCCAGCCGCAGCGTATGTTCCCCCGCTTCCAGATATATCTCGTACGGCTTTTCTTTTCCGCCCGCTGTGTATTCCTGCCACCCCGCGTTGTACGGGATCGTCAGGCTGTTCAGTTCCGCAAACGGGATCTCTCCGATCTCACCGTCAATATACGCCTCAATCTCCTCCTCAACGGATGCTTCTATCTTAGCACCGTGTGAGTTAATAAGCTTTATTCCGTTATCGTAAAAAGGATTATGACTTGCCGATATCATTATTCCGCAGTCGAATTCGTCCGAACGAACTATATATGATACACTCGGTGTAGGAGTTACATGCATAAGATATACGTCCGCACCGCTTGCGGTAAGACCGGCAACAAGAGCATATTCAAACATATAGCTTGAACGTCTTGTATCCTTGCCTATTACTATTCTTGCTCTATCCTCACCTTTTTTTTCTTTACCAAAATAATATCCAAGATATCTTCCAACCTTGAAAGCGTGTTCAACAGTCAAATCTACATTAGCCTCTCCCCTGAAGCCGTCAGTTCCAAAATATTTACCCATTGTGAAAAAGACTCCTTAAATAATTATTATTTATACTGTCATTAATTCGACATAAAGTATCAATTTATTATAATCCAAAATATGTTAAAAGTAAAGAAAAAGCCCCATCAATGACATTATATGTTATTAACGGGACTTTAATTCACTTATTCTTTTTGTAAATCATCCGGAATACTCTCAGAATCTGTCGATTCATCATTTTCCTGATCTCCCGGATAGCTTTCAAACTCTAATCCAAGGGCTTCGCCTGCCTCTTCGAGATAATACTCTCCGTCAAGACAAAGCATAAGTGATTTTTGATGATTTATAACCGTAACCTCATCAAGCGAGCCTCCGTATTCTCCGTCAAGAGTCCAATTAATCGGCTCATTTGACTTAATTTCAACCTTTGAGGCCTTAGTTATGAAAAACAACTCATCATCCGTGATATTGTTGGTGAGAACCTGGGTAAGTAATCTTTGAACATCAGCTACATTTGACGGCTTTCTTACGAAAAGGCACTCAAATTTTCCGTCATCCAAAGCTACATGCTTACTTCCTCTTAATTTATATCCGCCAACGGAAAGAGAATTTGTTATCATACCAAGGATAAACTCTCCCGAAACCGTTTGTTCATCAAACTTAGCCTCTATGTTATATACCTTCAGATTAGCTAAATCCTTTATTCCCTCTATCACATAAGCCGCATGTCCCATAACCTTCTTCAGAGACTGATCGGTCTTATATGAAACCTCGGTAAATACACCGAATGCGGCAACATAGATAAAATACTTATCTGCAAACTGACCGATATCAAGAAGCTTTGGTGTACCGTTAACAATATCATTTGCAGCCTTGACACGATTAAACGGTATACTTGTGGTTCTGGCAAAATCATTGGTCGAGCCGCAAGGTATATATCCTAAAGGCACTTTTTTATCACCCATAAGCATATATCCGCTTACGGTATTCTCCAAGGTTCCGTCTCCTCCGGCGCAGACGATAAGGTCATAATCCGCACCATCCTCCTTAACCTTTCTTTCCGCATCTGTAGGTCCTGTTGTAGGATACGTAACAACCTCATATCCCGCATCGGAAAATACCATTATTATCTCAAACAAAACATCCTTTATGGCAGTTTTACCTGCATTGGGATTAATTATAAAGAGTAGTCTTTTTTTCAAGATAAGCCTCCAATCCCCGCTTGCGAAGCTTGCAAGCCGGACAATTACCGCAGCCTGCACCTATAATACCGTTGTAGCAGGTAAGCGTTTTATCTCTTACCAGTTCAAATCCTCCCAAAGAATCAGCAAGCTCCCAGGTTGCCTCTTTGTCAATCCACATAAGAGGTGTAATTATGTCAAATTCATAATCCATGGCAAGATTAAGAGTTACATTCATTGATTTTATAAAAATATCCCGACAATCCGGATATCCCGAAAAATCACTCTGGGAAACACCTGTTATTATATCACATATTCCCTTTTGTTTTGCAAAAATCGCCGCAAAAAGGATAAATACCATATTTCTTCCATCCACAAAGGAATTGGGTGGTGTACCGTCAGACGGAGCATCCTCATCAACATTTATATTATCTCTCGTTAAGGAATTAGGTGCAAGCTGATTGAGAAGCTCCATATCAAGTATCTTATGCTCCACACCAAGCTCCTCGCATATACCTTTTGCGCACTCAAGCTCCTTTTTATGTCTCTGATTGTAATCAAAGGAGACTGCATATACCTTATTATAATTTTTTTTCGCCCACAAAAGGCAGGTTGTACTGTCCTGTCCTCCGCTGAAAACAACAACGGCTTCATCTTTATTTTTCATATTTTTCTCCCTCTTATTTACATAGCAGCATAAGTCTGTTTTGAAGCGCTGCATCCTCCAAAAACTGTCCGCTGAAAGTTGTGGTTATTGTTTTTGAGCTGCGGTTTTTTATGCCTCTCGCCGTCATACAGCTGTGACAGCCCTCTATTATAACAGCCACATCCTCCGATCCGGTTACCTTTTTCATAATATATGCTATATCGGTACCTATTCTTTCCTGAAGTTGAAGTCTCTTTGCAACCATATCCGCTATTCTTGCTATCTTACTTAAACCAAGCACCTTATCCTTCGGAATATATGCAACGGAAACCTTCATATCATACATAAGCGCCATATGATGCTCACAATAACTGAACACCTCTATATCCTTTACGAATACCATCTCCTTGCAGTCACTCTCCGGCATCTCAAAGTATTTGGCAAACATATCAGCAATCTCGTCATTGGTATAGTTCATTCCGTCAAATACTTCCTCGTACATACGGGCAACTCTGTCAGGTGTTTCCCTAAGACCCTCCCTGTCCGGATCGTCTCCGATTGCCTTTATTATTCCTCTTATATGTTCTCTTATTGCATCCTTATCTATTGCCATTTTACACTCCTTTCACGGCAGGATCCCAGATATATTTATGTATCTGAAGCTGCAGCCTTACCGAATTCATATTATTATCTATCATATATTTTACTATATCCTTATTATCTATATTTCCAAATGATGCACTGATATATACCTGAAGCCTTTCATCCAGTTCATATTCTTTTATAACCGCTCGTGCCCTGTCCAAATCACCAATATCCGAAACAACAAATTTTACGGTGTCCGAGCTTCTCAAAAGCTTGTAGTTTGAAGAAATCATCCCATCCTCCATACCGCTTCCCGGCAATTTGTAATCAACGGTAAATGTAACATTATCACCTATATCGATAAAATCACTTAAATCCACCGCACCGTTTGTTTCTATCTCTACCCTTAAATCCTTATCCTTTGATAAAAGCGTAATAAGCCTTTTAATATTTGGCTGAAGCAATGGCTCTCCACCGGTTAATGTGACATTTTGGACCTTAGTATCTTTTATATACTCATATATTTCCTCTTCACTGAGTATCTCGTATGGCGCCTTTTCTTCATTTGCCCACGTTGTATCACAGTAGGTACAGTTAAGATTGCAGCCGGCAAATCTTATAAAACAGGCAAGTTCTCCGGCACATCTTGCTTCACCGTTGATACTTACGAATCTTTCAACAACCTTAAATCTTCCCATCTCAATCTTCCCTATAGCTTGCACAGTTTCTTCTTGTTTCATAAACTGTCGCTTCCACTACCTTATATCCTTTATCTGTCATTAAGGCATAAAAATATTTTGCAAAGTTTTCCGCAGTCGGTCTCATATCAAGCTCAACTATCCTGAAATCCTCTTCTTTTAGCGCCTCAAGTGTCTTATCCTTAAGGCTTCCTTTTTCTATTATAAGACTGTGGTCAAGGTTATCCGTAAACTCCCGCAAATCCTTTTTTAATTCTGCAAAGTCAACAACCATTCCTCTCGTCCGGTCATCGGTATTTAAGCTGTCACTTCCGACAACAATCTCAACACTCCAGTGATGGCCGTGTATATTGGAACACTTACCGTTATATCCCTTTAAAAAATGTGCACTGTCAAAGCCTGCACCTGTTTTCAATGTATACATATTTACCTCCTTTTCTTACTCAAATTAAAAAACCATAGGAGCCCAAAGACTCCTATGGCAAGCTTTTTGCATTAGTCAGTCCTGGTTTTTTTTATAGACAGGATGGTACAAATGAACTGTCTTATTTAATTCTATACGATTATCATAACGTTCACTATATGCCAAGAAATTTCTTAACCTCTGCAAGCATCTCATCCTTTTCGCACACCGTATCGTGACGTACAGGTGCTGTTCTGATATCCTCGATTGCCTGCGGAACCTTGACACCTGAAAGTCGGTTCAGCTCATCCACAAGCTCGAAATCGGTCTTCTTATCATACTCACTGTCAATCGCATTCATAACGCTTCTTGTGAATTTATACGGACTTGCTGTTGATGCTATAACCGTCGGAGTTTTATCTCCTGTTTCGGATACATATTTGTCATATACCGTTGCCGCAACCGCCGTATGTGTATCCATTATATAAGAATCACTTTCATATACCTTTTTAATGGTTGCAGCCGTTTCAGCCTCAGAAGCATAATTACCGTAAAAGTCTGCAAGTTCTTTTTTCATATCATCGGTTATTGTATATTCTCCCTTGCCCGAAAGTGCTGTCATAAGCTCCTTATTTTTAACTGCATCATTACCCGCAATTCTGTATATAAGTCTTTCAAGATTACTTGAAATAAGTATATCCATAGACGGTGATGAGGTAAGTATAAATTCTCTGTTACGGTTATAATTACCTGTTGAAAAGAAATCATATAAAACCTTATTCTCATTTGACGCACAGATAAATTTATTAATCGGAAGTCCCATCTGCTTTGCATAATAAGCAGCAAGAATATTACCGAAATTACCGGTCGGAACCACCACATTTATCTTATCACCGGCCTTGATTGTTCCGTCAGCCACAAGTCTTGTATAAGCATATACATAATAAACCATCTGAGGCACAAGTCTTCCGATATTGATTGAATTTGCCGATGAGAACTGGTAGCCCTTTTCATTAAGATAAGAATTTAACTCTGCATCGGAAAACATTTTTTTGACACCTGTCTGAGCATCGTCAAAATTACCCTTTATACCTACTACGAATGTATTATCACCCTTCTGTGTAACCATCTGCTTTTCCTGAATAGGACTTACACCGTTCTTCGGATAAAATACTATAATCTTTGTTCCCGGTACGTCCGCAAAGCCTGCAAGAGCTGCCTTGCCGGTATCACCTGAGGTAGCCGTAAGTATGACTATCTCATTGTGAACATTGTTCTTCTTGGCCGATGTAGTAAGAAGGTAAGGAAGTATCGAAAGAGCCATATCCTTAAACGCTATGGTTGAACCATGGAAAAGCTCAAGATAGTATGCACCTGCTTTTTTAACAAGAGGTGCAATCTCCTTAGTATCGAACTTATCATCATAAGCACTGTTAATACAATGTCTTAATTCATCCTCAGTAAAATCCGTAAGCATAAGCTTCATTACATTGTAAGCAACCTCACGGTAATCCATTCCTGCAAGCTCGTCAAGCGATACATCAAAGGCAGGAACAGAGTCAGGTACAAATAATCCTCCCTCATCTGCAAGTCCCTTTAATATAGCCATAGATGCTGTCGCCGTCTCATTTGAATTTCTGGTACTCTTATATATAAGTTCCATATAAAAATCTCCTTATGTACATTGGTTTAATTTACGCTATATGGAATAATAACACACAAGCTTTGTAAAAACAAGAAAAAAAAGAGATGCTACGGCATAAATTACAAGCTTCACATCTCTTTATTATATACTCTCTTATTCAAATAATTACTGTACGAGATATACCGAACCATACTGCTTAGCGAAAGCTCTTGCTTCCTCATGAGTATTGAAATAGATATCTATATGGTTACCCTTTATGGCACCACCCACATCCTCTACGGTATATATCTGACCGTTTATCATAAGCTTGGTTCCAAACGGATATCTTGAAGTATCTGCCGCAACCGTTCTTCCTGCTGCAGGAGTTGTTCCGCTTGCAGTTATAGGATTGCTTGGATTGCTCCACTTACCACAGCATATCGCACACGGACAATAGCCTGTAAGTGTGAACTCACCGAGATACTGATAGCTTCCGTTTTCATCAGCATAGGTAATCTCCGTAAGTCCTACAGTCGGTGATAATGCCGTAACCTCAGGCTTATCGGCAGTAGCATCAAAATCATTATAATCTGCTGCAGAAGCATGCACGGCTGTAAGTGCCGCTACAGCAGCCTGATCTTTCTTTTCCTGACTTCTTGCTGCAAGTATATCGTCAACCTGCTTCTCAGTTTTTTCAAGCTGAGCAAGCTCCTCTGTCTCGTAATTTACATTTACCATATCCACATAAGTAATTCCCTTTGCTTCAAAGGAATTACCCGCAAATGCTTCCTTACCTGAGGAAACATCTGAAAGTGACATAATAATTCCTACCGACTGATGTGCTTCATTGATTCTGCCTGCCAATGTAACAACAGAAACAATAATCAGAGCTACAACAACAGCCGAAGCACCGATAATGTTGGAATACTTTTCAGAAAACTCTTTTGTGGTTTCAATTACTTTTTCTTTTGCTTTACTTAAGCTAAATTTCATAATACCACCTATCCTCTGTGTGAACTTTCTTTTCAAAAATGTTACAAAACGATTACATCACACATCATTGAGATTATAATTCAACAGTATCATTCGGTCAAGTATTTTTACTTCTTTTTAGTAAGATTAACCAAATTACAGATATGATTTTGTTGATTAATAACAAAATTTATATTACAATTAGCAGGTACACATATTCCATATATTATATCGTCAGAATCGGTGTTGTTATTAATACCGCCAAAGTGTAATTTAAGAAGCAAAAAAAGAAGAAATGCGAGGTTTAAAATGGCAGAAAAAGCAGGCGTTTACACAACAAAAAAGAAAAACGGTGAGGTATATTATCGTGCTTCACTGACATACAAAAGAAAACATATAAGTCTTGGCAGCTTTCCGAATTCGGAGGATGCAAATACAGCATATAACAATGCCAAATCCATTATAGATGATACCGAAAAAAAAATAACAAAAGAAAGCTATGATAAAGATATGAAGCTTGCCCACGACAAATTTATATCTATTTTGAACTTCCGTGATAACGGAATATATTTTGCCACCCCAATTTATCTTTTAAAAAATTATTTTGAATATTATCTGAATCCGGATACAATCCTTAAGTTTGACCGTGATGATTTATTCTTTTATGCTTCACATAAAATCCAACAGCGCGGCGGATATCTTTTTGTAAGTGACTACGGCAGCCAATACAAAATACTCGGAAGATACGGTATAAAGCCATTTGCCGTTTATGGTCGAGACTTTGTGATGGCAAATGATGATAAGTTTGATTACAGATATTCAAATATAAAGGTTATAAATAACTATACGGGAGTACAGGTGGAGGAAAAAAACGGCAAGCCTGTATATACAGCCCTTATTCATAAGGTGGGCAACTATATAATAGGCAGGTACGAAACCGAGGAACAGGCTGCCATAGCATACAATAAAGCTGTTGATATCCTCCATGAAAACGGTATTAAAAAGAACTACACAAAAAACTATATCCTATCCATGAAAAAGGATGAATATCTAAAGATATATAACGAAGTCAGTGTTTCGGAAAAACTTTATGATATTAAGTAAACAGACAAATGTCTGATACCACCGTTTCATTTTAATTTAAAAGAAAAAAGCCTAAGTTCAGATAACCTGCAAAGGTTACCCATATAATATACGGAAGCATCAGATAAAATGATGTTTTATTAATGGGCTTAAACTGATTCATCATTTTCATTATAAGTGCCCACATGGCTGCAAGCCAAGCAAAGGCAAATAATCTCCATCCGAAATTAAAAAATATTATCGACCATCCGAAGTTAAAGAAGAGCTGCAAAAGATATGTATCGAGTGCCTTTTGAACCTCTTCTTTTTCCATACCCTCCCTTACTATCAGATAAGAAGCCACACCCATAAGGATATAAAGCACTGTCCACACAACCGGAAAAAGCCATGCCGGAGGAGCAAGCGGCGGTTTATTGAGTGATTGAAACATATCCCTTGCATTCATAGATAAAAGACTCGATACAAGACCAACCGCAAGCGGTATAATGATACAAATAATTAACTCCTTTATATTTTGTTTGATTTTCATATTATTTTCTCACAGTATTATTGTTGTTACATAATATGATTATTTTATATCAAATATTACATTTCCTTAAACAAATCCTCCATTATCTCCTCAGGTGTCATAGCATCATAACCGTCCGGATCAGACAGGACATTTCTGTTCCAATGCATCTGATTATAATCCGTCAGAAAATCCACATCTCTTATACAGGTATCATAGCGAGCATAGCTTTCCGGGAAAAATTCGGACATATATTTTCTTGCAAGACCTACGGCTTCACTATCCGGATTTCCTTCCGGAGTTTTGGTTCCGCAGATAGAAACAACCGGAGGTGACGCATGCACAAAAAGAAGACTTCCGTCACTGCACTCACCTATTACTATGAATACATGTCCGTCAGTCCCCATTATATCTCCCGGATAATATCTTCCTATCCCATCCTTACTTACAAATGTACCGTTAAATATATCCGCATATTCACCCACCATATCCTTTGAAGGGTAAACATAGCCGTTATCACTGAAATCTTTTCCAAACACCTGATAAACCACATATCCCACATAGCCCGTACAATCAAGTCCGTCATGTATCCGGTACATGGTATCCTCAAAGTCATACTCTGCATCATTTTCTTTAAAGAACTCATACCAGCGCGGACTTATCCCATATGTTAATGTCTCTTCTCCGGCTCCCGAATCATCCTCATTCCATCCGCCGCCATACACATAAAGAGTTGTACCAACCGGCTCCATAGCCGCAGTAAGAAGCTTTTTTACGGTAGGCACATTATTCTGAGACTCATAGATTTTGTTATTATTATCATAAGACAGAGTATCCGCCAAATCATTGTCGGGATTCGGTAAATCATCTGAATTAATATCCTGTTTCTTACCACTAAATCTGATTTCATATTTGTTACCGTTATCAGTTAAGGCTCTGCTGATAAAACCTGTAGCAAACATACTGAAAATGAATAAAAAAACATATACTAAAACTCTCTTACTTTTTGAATCTCTATCCTTTATCTCTTTACTCATATAAATGCCCCACCAAAATATACTAATATTATCTTATACATTTTGGCTTAACTTTATTCGCACAAAGTGCGAATGAGGCTTATATGGAACAGGCTGTATTTTTAAAAGTAAATTCCGTACCAGATAAGGAAGATATAGATACACCATACCTTTCTCCAGTTATCCGGCTGGTCAAGATATTCATCAGTAAGCATATTGTTGAGTAAATTTGTATCAAAATATTTGGAAGCATTCTCGCTGTTAAAAAGTTCTTTTATCTGACTTATAAACGGTTCCTCTCTCATCCATACACGTACAGGCACCGCAAAGCCAAGCTTCTTTCTAAAGGCAACCTCTTCAGGAATCATATGAGCAGCCGCCTTACGAAAAACTATCTTACTTTCGGAAAGACTCGCCTCATAATCGGTAGGAATCTTACAAGCCACCTCATAAATTCTTGAATCAAGAAACGGAGTTCTTGCAATAAGTCCGTTAGCCTTACTCATCTTCTCTGCATTTAGCATAATGTCCCCTTCAAACCAGACATTTAAATCACATAGCCACATCTTGGTGAGGTCACCCGTACTGTCATCAAAATCATATAAGCTTCTTGCGAGTTCAAGAGGTGTCAGATTACCCTTATAATTTTTCAAAACCTGACTCTTTTCTTTCTCGCTCATAACCTTGGTATTACCTATATAATAGGTCTCAACAGGTGCCGAACTGTAATCCGGATTATTGCTGTTTACAAGACGTCTTACGTATGCGTGGTAACCACAGAAAAGCTCATCCGCTCCCTCACCCGAATAACATACATCCACATATTTCTTTGCTCCTCGACAGGCAAGATAAAAGGCTATGGTGGATGCATCTGCAAGAGGCTGCTCCATGGCTTTCATAGCCTCCGGAACAACTCCGAAATAATCCTCCGGAGTAACCTTAACTCTTATATGCTCTGCTCCCAAAAATTCCGCAGACTTTGCAGCAAGCTCTGACTCATCAAAGTCCTTATTGTCATAAGCAGTTGAAAATGTATACTTCGGCTTGGTAAGTGCTGCAAGATATGCCGAGTCAACTCCTCCCGAAAGGAAATTACCATAGGACTCACCCTCTATCTTCCAGTCATCCACAAGCTCGTTTAAGGTACTGTTAACAAGCTCGGCATATTCGTCCGTAGTCTTAGAATCATCCCCCTTATAGGTAAGTTTCCAGTATCTTTTTATATCAAGCTTTTTATCATCATTTTTATATACAAGAACAAATCCCGGCATAAGCTTTTTTATGCCCTTGAAAAATGTATCGGAACCCGGGAGATAAGAATATGTAAGAAAAAGTTCCAGTGCCTGCTCATTCAATTCCTTCTTATACGCTCCGCTGTCAAGAATCTCATTAATAGTAAGACCGAATATTACATCCTCATTCTCAGTCACGTAATAATACATGGATTCATTTCCGAATCTGTCTCTTGCGCAGATTGTTTTATCTTCATTCTCATCATAAATTATAAATGCAAACATACCCTGAAGATACTTTGCAAGCTCCTCACCCCACCTGTCATAGGCTGCCTTTACATATCCTGCATCATCCTTTGCATCAAAAGGCTTGCCAAGCATTTCGGAAAGCTCCCTCTTATTACTTATGTAACCGCTGAAATTCTTAATCTCTGACATTTTTATCCTCCTGTAAGAAAACCCAAAAATTTATAAATATATTTTTATGTATAAAAAACCTCATATAACAGAAATAATTACATTTCATATTATATGAGGATTTTTATTATATTTCAATATCAAGTTCAACAGGACAATGATCCGACCCATATACATCCGT
>CALGGL010000345.1 GCA_937915975.1 uncultured Lachnospiraceae bacterium
AGGACGAGCTTGTGATCTCCGGAGACGGTACGCTTACCGACTATAACGGCTCCGAAAGCGCTGTGACACTGCCGGAGCAGATTACCGCCATAGGAAACGGCGCGTTCATTGCTGAATCCTCTTGAATTTCCTGTCCAGTTCATAGTGCGTCATAGATATAATTGTCGGTCTGCCATGAGGACAGGTGTAAGGATTCTCCAGCGTTAAAAGTTCATCTATTAATGCATCTGCTTCCTGAAAGCTTATAGAGGTATTTCCTTTGATTGCCGCCTTGCATGCCATGGTTGCAAGCTTACTTACAAATACATCATTGGACATATAACCGGCATTATTTATAAGTGAAGCAACAAATTCCATAAACATTTCCCTGCCATGTAAGCCAAAAAGGTTTGAAGGAACAGCGTTTATCTTAAATTCATTTACACCGAACTCGGATATATCATATCCAACCTTCATAAACAAATCAAAATTATCGAGTATTGCCTGCTTTTCGGCATATGTTACGGTTATAACCATAGGAGGCATCAGCTGCTGTGATAATATTTGTTTGGTATTAAGATTATGAATAAGCCTTTCATAATTTACCTTTTCATGAGCTGCATGCTGGTCCATTATATATAGCTTATCCTCATATTCCATAAGCCAATATGTACCGAAAACCTGACCAATAAGTCTGTGCTTTGCTCTGGCCTGCTTACTCAAAAAGTCATCATTTTCAAATGTCATCTGTTCCGGCTTTTTAGGCATTTTACTGCTGTCATAGGTTTCAAAAGCTTTAGCGCGCTTTTCATCAGCATGTATATCAGCTTCCTGTTCTTTTGTCTGATAGGCTACGCCCTTGTCATTTAACATATTATATATAGGTTCATCCGGCTCAGCTTCTTTTAAGGAGTTAAGAATGTTATAGGATGAACCGTAATTCTTAACCTTTTCAGCAGGTGAAGGCTTAATGGTGTTCGAAATAGTATTTTTTGCTTCTTCGTCAGCTTTTTTATCGGGATTTGAAAAGCTCTTATATGCATTCGAAGCATTGGTTACTTTGTTTTGGCTTTCTATAAATGTTCGCTTTTCTTCAAACGGTTCGGCAGGCTTAGGGGCATTTTTATCTTCATCCGCACCTGCACCAAGCACCCTGTCACGTTTTTTTTCATTTTCATTATAATCAGCCTTTGGAATTAAATCTGTCTGTAAAAGAGCTTCACGTACAGATTTGGTAACCACCTCAAAAAGCTCCTTTTCGTTGTCATATTTGAATTCCATCTTCGTCGGATGAACATTTACATCTATTTTATCCTTCGGAAGATCGATGTATATAACCGTAAACGGAAATCTGTGCTGCATTACAAAGGTTTTATAGCCCTCCTCAATGGCACGGTTTATTATATTACTCTTTATATATCTGTTATTAATAAAGTAGTTTTCAAAGCCTCGGTTTCCTCTTGAAATAAAAGGTTTTCCGACATAACCGCTTATTTTAATGTTTTCTCCCTCATAATTTATAGGCATAAGATTATTGCTTATATCACGTCCGAAAAGCTGATATATATTATCCTTAATATTTCCGTTTCCTGATGTGGAAATGTTTGTTTTTCCGTTAGAGATAAATTTAAAGGATATGTCCGGATGACTAAGTGCAAGCTTAAGTACAAGGTCATTAATATACGAGCCCTCGGTCATAGCCGTTTTTAAAAACTTCTTACGGGCAGGTGTATTAAAAAACAGATTTCTTACGACTATGGTTGTACCGTCAGGTACACCTACCTCCTTATACTCAACCTCTACTCCACCGTGAATAACATATTTTATACCTGTTAAAGAATCGGATGTTTTTGTAATCATCTCTGTTTGTGCAACGGCTGCTATGGTTGATAATGCCTCGCCTCTAAAACCAAGTGAAGATATACGTGACAAATCCTCTTCGTTTTCTATCTTGCTTGTAGCATGCCTCATGTATGCGGTTTTAACCTCTTCCTTAGGAATACCGCAACCGTTGTCGGTAACTCTTATGAATGTGGTTCCGCCGTCTTTTATCTCAACAGTTATATCCTTAGCACCCGCATCTATGGAATTTTCCAAATTGTGAAGGACGGCATCATCGGTATCTATCAGAGTTACCTCACATCCGTCCTTTGATAAATTAGAAGCGATGACCAGTGTTTGTTCGGTTGGATTAGATATGATCGCAATACCTGGTGACACACCTGCATCTACTATAAGTGCTATTATTGCTGATGAAACGGCTATAGGAATGATAAATAATAAAACTACAGCTGTCAGAGTAATACCTGTATATGGGAAATCTTTAGGAGATGA
>CALGGL010000346.1 GCA_937915975.1 uncultured Lachnospiraceae bacterium
TTTTCCGGTATTCTCTCATTTTCTCCTCCTTTAAATTTTAATAAAGTTTTTCATTCTCTTTTTTCTTCTTTTGTTTACATAAATCGTCTTTTTTATATCTGAGAATATAATATCAATTTATAATATCATTTACCAACTATATATTTATATCAAAATGATTTGGAAAATATAAAAATTGTCAACCAAATTCAGTAATATAGTGTTATAATGGATTTAAACTGTAACCAATCTTATATAATATTTCTTATAATACAGATTAATTTATTCTTTATTAAAATGCTTTACGGCATTTAAACAGGAGAGGGAAATTATGAAATATTCCGATATTTACAATCAGGAAAACAGCGAATTACATCGCGATATAAAAGAAGAAATTCAATTTTTTCACAGCGCTGCAAACGGGGATATGCAGGCTATCAGAGAAAATATCGAGAAAAGAAGATTTCGTGATCAAACCGGTGTGGGAAGACTTTCCGATGATCCGGTTCTCAATTTAAAATATCATATGGTTGTCACAACCGGAATTCTTACAAGAATTTGCATCGAACGGGGTTTAGATGCCGAAAAAGCATTTCGCATGAGCGACCATTATATCAAAAAACTTGACAACGCAATGACAGAGGATGATGTGGAAAAAATTCATGATGAAATGCTGCTTGATTTTACGGGACATATGCATCTTATCTATAGTAAACAGCTCTCACGTCCTGTCAGCCAGTGTATAGACTATATACATGCATATATCAGTGAAAGAATCAAGGTAAAGGATATCGCAGAGCACTTGGGTATATCTGTCAGCTACCTTTCTCAGGAATTTTCAAAGGAAACCGGTAAATCCATAAGCGATTATATAAGGGAAAAGAAGATAGAAATTGCCCGTGATATGCTCACAAATACAGACTTGAGCATATCCGAGATAGCTTACATGCTCTCCTTTTCCTCCCAGAGTCATTTTATCCAGACATTCAGTTACTTGATGGGCACAACTCCAAAGAAATACAGAGACGAAAACAGACATAAAAAATGGATAGCATCCGATAAAAATGACGATAAAGAACGCTATCCATATCTGTTTGAGTAATATTATATCATTTTAATCAAAACGTCATATATTTCTTTTGCCACTGCCAGCTTGTACGAAAGCCTCGTTGGCTGTGGCTCAAGCTCTATATAATAAGCTTCCGTATTACCTTTTAAATCTATCGCAAAATACACCTGCCCCGGACTGGATGCATCGGGATTGGCAGGATCCACATTGCCCATAGTTCCCGTAACTCCGATTCCTATGTCAGCATTATATGCCTTTGCACACGCTTTAGCCATAGCTGCTGCTGTCTCCTTAGAATATACAGTGTACTCATCTAAAATCTCTGCCGGTACTCCCTGCATAAGCTTTGCCTCATTACAATAGGTTATAAATGCGCCCTTAAATATTGCGGACGCTCCTTCTGTATCGGTTATAAGAGACGCAATCTGACCGGAGGTTGCTGACTCCATAGTTGTGATGGTAAGATTATTTTCAATTAAACGCTTGGTCAATATTGCATAATCCTTCCGGACAGCGTGTTCATCATATATCTTTGACATGGTGTTTTTATACCTTTCAGCTATTTTCTATTTCATTTCATAAAACTTTAAATTCTCTTTGATTTTTATATTTTACCACAAATATTTATATATATAAATCCGCTTTTCATATTTTATTATAAGCTCAAAAACAGATTAATTTCATTGACAAAACAAATTTCTTATGCAAAGATTAAGAAAAAGGAGTATTTTTATGAAACCCGAAGAACGTACCATACTTACAAATATTGACATCTTCCTTAACGAGCTTCTTGATGCCGATACAGCAGAGGAAGTTGACAAAATTAAAGATAAATATAATGGCATATTACATAGCTTGGATACCCCTCTTATAGAAAGCATTTTACAAAATGCCGTTGTCCTTGCCAAGCAGGGTATAGCCGAGGAAAGAAAGGCTGTCTTTAATCGTCAGATTGCCTCCTTTACCGATACCGAACGTGATGAGTTTACAGAGGTTATGAGTATTATTGATAAAAACCTTTTTAGATATCATTTTCAGCCGATAGTAAGTGCAAAAGACGGAAAGATTTACTCCTACGAAGCTCTTATGCGCCCCATCAGTGATATGCAGCTTTCTCCGTTTCATATCATCAAATATGCCGGAATCGCGGACAGATTCAACGATATCGAACGTGCAACCTTTTTAAATATATTGAAGCTTATAGACGATGAGACGATACTTCCAAACGAAAGAAAAATATTTATAAACAGCATACCTATGTCACAGCTTGACACCAATTCCATGCGTGAGATTTTTCGTCTTATGTTGAAGCATTCGGATAATATTGTTGTGGAAATGACCGAGGAATCCGAGCTTGATGAAGATAATCTCAATTCCATACGTGAGCGTTTACACAATATGGGTATTCAGCTTGCTTTAGATGATTATGGAACAGGCTACTCAAATGTATCAAATCTCCTTCGTTACACCCCGGAGATTGTAAAGATTGACCGCTCTCTTATAACAGGCATCCAAAACGATTCAAAGAAAAGGCATTTTTTCCGTGAAATCGTAGATTTTTGTCATAACAATAATATTAAAGCACTTGCTGAAGGCGTTGAAACCTCCGAAGAATTACGAACCGTTATCATGATGGGCACTGATTTGATTCAGGGCTTTTATACTGCTCGTCCTGCATCAGAGTTATTATCTTCAATACCTGAAGAAATCTGTGCTGAAATACGCTCATATTATCAGGAGCACGAGGACGGCAGCTCACAGCAGATATACTATGCAGATAACCATGAACGCATATCTCTTAACAAGCTCTCTGAAAATAATATCAAGCGCCTGATTATTGGTAAAAATGGTGATGGGGAAGTAACCGTAAATGGTAATCCTGCCTTAGATACACCTATCCATATCGAGATAATGAACGGCTTTAATGGCAAGCTTATTTTAAACAACGCATGGCTTTCCAACACCAAAGACCGTCCTTGTATAAGTCTGGGTGAAAATAGCTGCCTGACAATTGTTATAAGTGGCGAAAACACCCTCGACAAAGGGGGTATTCTCGTACCGGAAAGTGCCCGGCTTACATTTTTAGGGGATGGTAAGCTCAATATAAATATGGACTCAAAAGAGTATTTTGGTATAGGCAACAATATAGAAGCTGCCCATGGAACGCTTACTTTTAATCAAACCGGCTGCATCAATATAACCGCACACGGAAAAGCCGGTGTAGGTATAGGCTCAGGCCTGGGTGGAAATATCAATATTCTCCAAGGTCAATATATAATAGTTCTAAAAGGAGACACCGGACTAGGCATAGGTTCTCTTTACAGAGAAAGTAAACTTGATATCCGCAATTGTGACCTTAGCATGGAGCTTTATCTCGCAAAAGGTTCGGGAATTGGCTCATTATCCGCAAATAGTGATATTTCTATCAGCAGCTCATCCGCAAAATTATACGTTTCCGGCTTTGAGCTAATCGGTATCGGAACAATAAACGGCGATTACACAAAAGTCTTTTTTTCCGATGCCAACATACTTATCAACCTTCGTGGTCAGAGATGTTCAGCTATCGCTGCTCTCGACGGTTCAACAGATTTCCACACAGAACGTGTAGGTTTGCGTGTTATCGCTGGCGGTGATAAAGTACTGTGGTTTGGCGGCTTTATCAAAGAATCCAATATTGATTTATACGATACAGATACCAATGTCCGCCTTGAAACTTCCGTTGAAGAAACAGCAAGAACAACTATAGAATATTCAAAAATAACAAGCGGAAGATTCAAGCTGGTTATAAACGGAAAGGAGATTGTAAATACTGAGGAGATTTAGGGTGAGTGACATTCTGTCTTTTTCCTTATATCATCGAATTCCTGTTATCGTCCTCCGAACACCTTGCCGCATCCATCGCTATGGCAACCATAAGTGCCGGAATCTCATCAGCCTCATTTGCTATATCCAGCACATAGGTATCTCCCCACTTAAAAAGCTGTTTTGATATATGCACCACAAGTCTTGATTGTTCATATACATCATAATTCCACTGAAGGAAATCTCCCTCAAGCCTCCACCCCTTATAATTCATATTATATCTGGGGTGAAGTACTGAAAACTGTTTTTTAATTATTCCCTGAGAAAATCCATTAATTGTAATCTCAAATTCCTTAAATATACGAAGTACCTTTTCCTGTATCAGCCCAACCTCCCGTCCACTCATCTTATCATATACACGAATTCTGTGGCCTATGGAAAAAAAATCTGCTTTTACAAAATACTTCGGATTACCCGAACTATCATATACATCATATGTATCTGTCCACGAAAAAACTTTTTGTTTTATCTGTAATTGACTCATCTTTGATTTCACCTCTCCCACACATTACTAAAATCCCAAGCTGTCATTTACCAAAATCACATGTATCCTGCCCTCATGCCTTGAGTAACGTGTGATTAAAAACTGACAGCAAATCGTATCCGGCGATTTACAATTGAGGCAGGAGCCTGTCCTGGCACAAGGTGTTGAGAGTCCAAAGCGTTGTGCATTAATCGGCGCGGCAACATTTCTTGCCCTTTTCATAGCTCCATCTATATCATCACAAACCTTATTCATGCCTATGATAAAAATAACCTTTCTTGGTCCCTGCGCTATCGCCGAAACACGATTTGAGTTACCATCAATATTTACCAGCACACCATCCTCCGTAACGGCATTTGCACTTGATAAAAAAACATCAGCATCATATGCCATAAGCATAGCTGCCCTCTTATCCTCATACGCATCCCGGTCAATAAAGTTATAATCACCTTCCTTAAGCTTATCTACAAGCCCTATCTCATGTGCACTCATAGCTCCGCCCATAGTAACCGAGCTTTTTTCCGGAATTAAATCAAGCGCAAGCTTTAAAGCCTCATCCTTATCAGCAGCATAATATCCGGTCATATTTCTGGACTTTAAGCCTTGTATAACCTTCTGTGCCAAAAGCTCATTTCTTTTGAAAATGTTTTCATTCATAAAGTTAACCTCCTATTAACAAGCCCTCGATAGTCTTGAATTTTAATTCTAATAATTATGATAGGGCAAAGTAAAAGTAAGATTCCATCTCATGCCCTGTGAAAAATAGTATAACCTTATCTTCTTTATGCTGTCAAATACTCTTATTTTACATTCAAATGCAATAGTATTATCAGTTATAAACATCCCATCCGGCAATGTTCTCGTGCCCTGATGGGATATATCTTTATATTCTTTTATAACATAAGTCTGCCACTGTCCGTCCTCATCCTCAAATCTTATCTTTAGCGGCATTATATTTCCATCCGAAGAATGTTGGCAGATTACATCAACTTTTCGTCTTTTGTCCATAAAAACACCCTCTTTTAAACACATAATAGAACATATGTTCTTGTTTGTAAAGAGGGGAATTTTGGTTATTTTAAATGAGGTTTTTCTTTTACTCTCTATCATTTTTTATCATTCTATGAATTTACCCGAAATTATAAAATTCTTTGTCACCCATAACAGCTACAGAGCCATCTTCGTTAAATATTATATGAACATCGCCATCGATATCAAGACTCATATGATACAACGAATATGTTGTTTTCCCGTCTCTGTATACTGATATAAAACGGATTTCAAGCTCATTCATCAAGTCTTCCTTTGAAATCATTTCGCCATAACTTGTTTTAATCAATCCATTTTCATCTGCAAAATAATTAGCCACCGCCAGTTTTACTCTGGTATCTGTTCCATACTTGTCCTCAAACAGTCTTGTCAAACGGTCGAGGCAAAGTGATGCATCCGTTGTTTCCGGTGTATTACAATCTATATAACAACCAACCGGAATGTAGGATAAACGTCCTTCTTCATCTTCCGGCATACCATACCACTCTAAATCCGCTTCATATCCAACTTCATTTGGATAATTAATATATGTAAATGTAGCAAAAGATGTCTTTATTTGAATCCTATCCTGTGCTTGCGAAGCTGAATTATTATTTTTCCCATCGTCCTTTTTTTCGTCTTTTTTAAACAACCTGTTAAATAATGACATATCAGAATTCTCCTATCTTATTATTTGAAATTACTTCTATCACATCATGATTTATATCCTGAATGAAAGTTCCATCCATCATACCACTGGGAAAATAAATCTCCATATGGTTATCAAATATATCCACATAAGCTTCACTGCCATTTACAAGGTAACTCAATTATTGCAAAAATCAAATAATAGCAGCCATGTAATAAGGCAAATATACTGTTTCTCCTTCACGCCTTATATCACCTTCATGTAAAACGTATTGCAATCCAACTTTATTACTGAATTTAGTTTTAAACTTTGTTAAAGCTTTGATCGTATAAGTCTTTCCCGATTTTGCTTCAATCGGAATTATTTTCTTATCTTTTCTTATTAGAAAATCAATTTCTATATTAGGTCTGCCATTTTCACTATATTCTATATAGAAAATCAACTTATGACCGTTACTCTTTAGGCACTGAGCAATAATATTTTCTACAAACATCCCCTCATTAACATGAAGCTTGTCGGTAAGGATAGCCTTATATAAATCATTATCCATAAATGATCCATCTCCAAAGCTAAGGTTAATAAGAAGCCCTGTATCCATCATATAACACTTAAATTTCTCTTCATCCATATTTAAGGTAAGTGCCGGACTTGGATCTGTTACATTTCTGGCAACATTTACAATCATTGCCTCTGAAAGCCAATTAAGCGGACTCTTGTATTCTCTATATCGGGCGCTTTTATTGATATGTGATAATTTAAATGTATTGACCTTTGAACTGTTTTTTTGTCCTGATAATTCTGATGGAATGTTCTCAAGAATATTTCCTACGTATATCTGATTTTCTTCTTCTTGATTCTTTATGTCGTTTCTATATAGTTCTAAAATTTCCTTCTTTGCAAAATCAACTTTTTCAAAATCCTTTGTCTCTGCATATTTTACAACTGCTTGAGGCATTCCGCCTACACACATATATTCTCTAAACTTACGCATTACATCCTTATTAAGATTATTAAGTGGCTTAATTTTATCATAATGTTCTTTCATAATAGGGATTGTTATATCATCCCCCATAGCCCATAAGAACTCTTCAAAAGTAAGCGGGAACATTTCAACAGCATATTCTTCAGAAGGTATAAGAATTTCTGTTTTTTCAGTCTTCTTTTTTATCCCTGCAAGCGAACCTGTCTCGATATAATCAAACCTACCATCTTTGATTAATGTTTTCAGTGCTTGTCTTGCTAAAGGAAAAAGCTGAATCTCATCCAAAATTATCAAAGATTCATTTTGGTACAATCTAACTCCATACTGCATCTGTATTACATTAAAAAAATAATCTAAATCCAGAAGACTGTTTACAAATAAGTCACGTATAGTATCATTTGTCGACTGAAAGCTTATAGTTACATATGATTTATACTCTCTTTTACCGAATTCTTCTGCAATAGTAGTTTTTCCTACTCGCCTTGCACCCTTAATAAATAATGCATATTCCGGAGCATATTCATTTTTCCATTTTAGCAATTCCTCATATATTTTTCTTTTTAAAATCATAATAATTATAATCTCCGTTTCACAAAATCATCATTATAATACGGTGATTTTATCACAAAATCATCAACTTTACAATGTCCATCTTTCACAAAATCATCAAAAAATCACGGATAACTTGAAAATATATATATCATTTTACAACTCTTATGCTAGTATTTTATCTGTTTGCACGAATCATGCACGAAAATTTGGGAAAATGAAAAAATGTATTATAGCGTATGTTGGGTGAGGACGCAAATAATTAATTTTTCAGACAGCATAACGGTACAACATAAACACCATTCTCCATCTGATATGCAACCTTGTTCTTCGTGACCACCATCAGAAATGCCGGTTTTCCTGTTCTTTCCTGATCAATGTCATCAGCAATTTTGATTAGGTTGTCGGCAGCTTTTTTTATATCATCTTCACCGCCGAGCTTGACCTCTATCAACGCCCATGAACCATCATTAAACTGGATTACAGCATCCGCTTCTCTTCTTTTTGAATCACGGTACTTATAAACATGGGCACCTATCGTATCAGCATATACTCTGAGATCATGCACAACCAATGATTCAAATAACAATCCGAAAGTTGTTATATCCTTAAATATACCCTCCGGAGTGATTCCCAATGCAGCGGCACCAATTGAAGGGTCAGTAAAATGCCGTGTCTCCTTTGTTCTTATAGCGGTTCTGCTTTTAAGATTTGGATTCCATGCAGGAAGTTCTTCAATGACATACAAATTCTTTAGTACATTTAAATATTTTGCAAAAACATCTTTATCAAATGTTTCATCACCCCCTGCACAATCCTCCAGAAGTGTCGTATCAGCTGCAGCTATAGACACATTTCTGGCATAGGAACGCATCAGCTTTCTTGCTTTTTGCTCATCTTTCTTGAGCGGAATGTCTTTCAGAGAAAAAATATCATCTGTTACAACAACTTCGTAATAGTCTCTTGCTTGTGCCAAAGAAACATCTCTGTCCTTGCCTATCGCAACCGGCCAGCCTCCTCTGCAAATATAATATGCATAATCATTTATGTCCTTTTTTGACACAGCCTGGGAAAATTTGCCGTTTTTTAGATCCTGCAATGAGACCATTCCATTACTATCCCCGGTTTCATAGAGTGACAGAGTTCTCATCATCTTCCGTATGATTCTGCCATTCCCCGTGTGTCTACTTTCCTCATCACCTAAATCTGATTTTGTTTTATCTGTAACGCTTCCGGTTAGAATGTACTGCCCAAATTCACCGGTTTTATCCACTTCGTACTTCACCTGATCCCAAATAAATGATACATGTTGCCATTCATCAATCAGTATAGGTTTTGGTCCATAGTTTAAGAAATGTGTCGGCGATATCTTTGCCAATTCTATGAATTCATTTCTTGATTCAAGGGGCGTCAGATCAATAACAGTTTTTGCATATCTATTCGCCGTTGTCGATTTTCCACACCATTTAGGACCAACAATCACCAAAGCCCCCTTGCTCTTCAAGGTAAACTCTACTATTCCATCAAATAATCTGTTTATATATGCTTTATCACTCATACCTATATATTCTCCATTTCACTCTACTTCATTCACAATAGACATCCTTTAGATATACTCTTTGCATTTAACCACATTGCGCAAGAGCACCTACGAATGCATAGGGTAGGTACGTCTTAAGTCTTATATTTCCTTAATATTTTAACCCAAATCGGAAGAAAAATCAACTTTTAATCGGAAGAATGTGAGGTTTTAAATCGGAAGAAAAATATATTTTTAATCGGAAGAATGTTAAACTTATAATATTAGCTTTAGCATTAAATTATTTTTAATTTAATTCTTACTATTAATCATATATCTTCTTGATTTTCCGTCTCCTTTTGCCAAAATTTTTCCATCTTCAGCCAATTCCGAAAGAATAACCCTTACACGTGCCGAGCTAAGTCCTATATGCTCTCCTATTTCTGCTGCTTTACTTTCATCTTTGTCCCTAAGAAAATCAAGAATTTTTTCTTATTTTCAACTGTTTTTGCAGCCTGTCCGTTTCTGCTTGCTTTTTCTGCTTGTTTTTTCTGCTTGCTTTTTCTGCACGTTTTTCTCATTAGAAGCAGAAATTCCTACATTTCTATACAATGTCACACGAACTCCACCACAATCTTCTTCAAATAATGGTGCTTTCATTCCAGCATCTTCAAAACCTTTTTGAATTTTAAGAATCATCAAATTTATTTCATTTTCATTTATTTTAACATAAATAATTATATTTATAAAGCAAGCTCTAAATCAATTAAATAAAGCTGTAGCATTTCTTCAATACTACAGCCTAATTAAATCTTTGTTACTCACTATGAAATTTTTGCAATGGTCGGTTATCCGCGTCCATTAAGTCCGGCAAATACAATAACTTATTATAACATAAGTATGAATTAACTTATTAATCCAAATCTTCTTCCAGTACATTATT
>CALGGL010000347.1 GCA_937915975.1 uncultured Lachnospiraceae bacterium
TCCAGTTAGTTGGTGGAATCCGTTCCGGAATGGGTTATTGCGGAGCCAAGGACATTGAGACACTGAAAGAAACTGGCGAATTTGTGCAGATTTCTTCCGCGGCTTTAAAGGAAAGTCATCCTCACGATATTCATATTACAAAGGAAGCACCGAATTACAGTGCGGTTACCATATAAAAGAAGGTTCGGTCAGACAGAACCGGGTATAAGAATGTGTCACGGGACGGTTCTCGTGACACATTTTTTACGCTTTGCCTGACTGATATGCTTCACATGGGGTGATTGACTCAAAAGTATAATTTATATTACACTTGTAATAGGAGGAGCATATTTATGATTGAATATAGAAAATTAGCTTATGAGGATATTGATACGTTCATTGAAATGCGTATTAATCAGCTTCGTGAAGAAGGTGCTACCGGGGATTTTGATTTAAGACCGGCATTATATGATTATTATAAAAGACATATGGCTGACGGTACGTTTGTATCATGGCTTGCGGTGGATGGTGATAAAATAGTCGGAACGAGCGGTATGTCTTTTGTAGAGAAGCCGCCGTATTTTGGATGCCCGAGTGGAAGGATAGGACTTTTATCAAGTATGTATACGGACAACAATTACAGAAGACAGGGAATTGCAAAAATGCTTCTTTCAAAGGTTATAGATGAAGCAAGAGCTTATGGCTGCAAAACGGTACAGATTACCGCATCGGATATGGGGGTATTGCTTTATTCGGATTTTGGATTTGTCAAAAACGGAAACTTTATGCAGTATAATCTTTAGAACTTTTTGCCGATATTATTATAGAAAGATACTTAAATGAGGAGGCATGATATTATGAAAAATATAAGGAAAAATAATAAAGGTTTTACTCTTGTTGAGCTTATAGTTGTAATTGTTATTCTTGCAATTCTGGCAGCTATACTTGTACCGGCATTGCTTGGATATATTGATAGGGCGAAGAGTCAGCAGGATGTTCTTCAGGCAAAAAATTATCAGACTGCTATGCAATCGGTGCTTTCTGAAATGTATGCAAAGGGTGAAGAACCGAATTATGAGCATAGAGGCTATCAGGATAATAATGAAAATGCAACTTCATATACATGGTGGAACAGTAAATACGGAAAAAAGGTTCTGGCACTTGCGGATGAAACATCAACGCCATATATTCTTATGTTTCAGGTAGGAAGATATCCGAAGTATAAGGATTCAAATACTCATTATGCTTATACAGTTTACGGAGTATATTATCAAAAGTCAGCAGATTCGGAGCTTGTGATAATTCAAAACGGTGCAACCTATACTGCTGATGATTATAACGGCACAAGAGATTATGTTATGGTAAATGGTGAAAAGATATGGACGGTAGTTTATTCCATGTCATGTGGCAGCTATTCGACACCTGCCGCAGCACTTCAATCGATAGAAAAACATCAGCATAAAAAATAAAATGAATTTATGATTTAATATAGAATGTTTGTTTATAATATATCGTCCTTTTTGGGGCGATATATTTGTTTTATTTATGTATTTTTTTAAATACAATTTTTTTGTTCAAAAATATTTACAAAAATCCCCATAGATGATATATTGCACGTGGATGGTATTCGAATATGCAGTTTGATTAACTGTATGAGAAACTGTACCGGAAATTTAATATCAGTTCATGAAGGAGAAATGCTATGAAGGTTGGATTTATCGGTGCCGGCAAGATGGGATTTACTCTGGGAAAGCATATGACCGACCACGGTATTACGGTTGGCGGTTATTACAGCAAAACCCTAAAGAGTGCTATGGAGGCGGCCGAGTTCACGAATTCTCATTGCTATCGGTCCTTAACTGAACTTGTAAATGGTAATGATATCATATTTATCACGGTTCCTGACGGGCAGATTGCTGTTATGGCGGATACGCTGGACAGACTTGAAGCAGATTTATCAGGCAAGATAATATGTCATACCAGTGGGGCTTACTCCTCACAGGTTTTTTCTGGTATGGATAGCCAGGTGTATGGTTATTCGATACATCCTATATATGCAGTCAATTCAAAGACTGAGTCATATATAAATTTCAATCAGGCTTATATAACAATTGAAGGAAATGATGCACGGATTGATGTGATGACGGATATGTTTAAGGGTATGGGTCATCAGGTTAAAATAATAAGTGCAAGGGATAAGGTTAAATATCACGGAGCTGCTGTTTTTGCAAGCAATCTTGTGATCGGACTTTATCATAAGAGTATGAAGCTTATGATGGATTGCGGATTTTCTGAGGCAGAAGCGGAAGATGCCCTAAAGCCGTTATTTGAAAATAACGCAAACAATCTTATCAAAAAAGGCTGTGCGGATGCATTGACCGGACCGGTTGAGCGATGTGACATATCTACGGTTAAAAAACATATTGATGCACTCGCCGATAATCCTGATGAGCTTTTAGTATATAAGCTATTATCAAGTGAGTTGATTGAAATTGCAGGACTTAAACATAGTCACGAGGGTAAAAATAATAGTGTAAATAAGGATGGCTATGAAGAATTGAAAAGACTGCTTAGCTCATAGTAGGGGTACTAAACATATCAGCACTCCGCCGGCACACATCTTATATTATAAGATGTAAAGTATATAGGAGGTAAATATTATGAAAAAAACAGTTTTAACATTTGCAAAGGCTAAGGAAAACGGTGAGAAGCTTACAATGCTTACAGCCTATGATTATTCAACGGCTAAGCTTATCGACCAGGCAGGTATTGATGCTATTTTGGTCGGCGATTCACTGGGGAATGTAATGCTCGGCTACGAGGATACATTATCCGTTACGGTTGATGACATGATTCATCATGGTGCTGCTGTTGCCAGAGGAGCAAAGGAAGCACTTGTAGTTATAGATATGCCTTTTATGTCATATCAGACATCAGTTTATGATGCTGTTGTGAACGCAGGAAGGCTTATGAAGGAAGGACGCGCCCAGGCTGTTAAGCTTGAGGGTGGTGTGGAGGTTGCACCACAGATTAAGGCTATAGTCGACGCAGGAATTCCGGTTATGGCACATATAGGACTTACACCACAGAGTATAAATGCATTTGGCGGCTTTAAGGTGCAGGGTAAGAGTGAGGCACAGGCTAAAAAGCTTATCGAGGATGCTCTTGCAGTGCAGGAAGCAGGAGCATTTGCAGTTACCTTGGAATGTGTACCTGAGAAGCTTGCAACACTTGTTACTAAAAAGCTTTATATTCCGACTATAGGAATCGGAGCCGGAGCAGGCTGCGACGGCCAGGTGCTGGTGGGCCAGGACCTGCTGGGCATGCGCATCAGCGACGTGCCGAGCGACTTCATCGAGAAGTGGGGCGTCTACTTCCATAGCCTCGACACCATCGATGCCTGGAGCGCCGCTGTGGGCGTGTTCAGCGTGGCCATGATTGCGCTGTGGCCGATGCTGGCG
>CALGGL010000348.1 GCA_937915975.1 uncultured Lachnospiraceae bacterium
GTTTACGGGTATAAAATTCGGAGAAGATGAAAAAAGAGATGAGCTTGGAATGGAGGATATGTTTTCAATAGATGAGGAAAAAATGCAGGAGGCATTTAAAATCGATGAGAGTGCGCTTGCCTTTGATTTCTCGGGAATTGATATAAATGGTGCGGATCTTTCCTCGGTTGTAAATCCAAGTGATTTTAATCTTGACTTGCCGGAGCTTTCCGACGCAGAGATAGCAAATATGATAAGCGGTGTTAAGTTTAATATGTCTGAGGATGCACAGCGTGAGATGTTTAATCAGATTCTTAACGGATATATGGCATATGCCGCAAACGATCCTTCGACCGATTATGCAAATATGCAGTCGGCGATAGGTGATTACTTAAATACCGAGGGCGCAAGAAAGATAATTACGGATAATGTAAGAGATATTATTCAGTCTTCGGGACAGCAGATTATAAGTACCGAGGAGTTGGCGTCTCTCGGAAGCAGTCTTTTGACAGGATACTCTACATGGGCTGTTTCAAGCGGATATATTACGCCTGAGGATATGCAGTCGCATATCGGTGAATATCTGGCAACCGAGGAGGCACAAGCTATTATTAATCAGGCTGAAAACAGTATGCTCAATAACCTGATGTCTATTTCCGTATCGGACGAACAGATTAATAAGCTGATGGGACAGCTATATACAGGATATATATCATATGCATCGCAGAATAATATGCCGGATCCGACGAAGCTGTTGCCGTCATTTTCCGATTATTTGTCTACCCCTGAGGCAACTGCAATAATTATGGATGGAGTGTCAAAAAGTTTAGATACCTCTGAGCTTGAAAAACGTATGGCACAGACTATGGGAAGTTATTCTCAGGAAATGTCGGTAAGTATTGCAAAGGGTATGGAAAATATGATGCAGAGTGCTATGTCGATACTTGGAAGTCAAATAAAGGCGGGAATGGAAAGTGCTATGGGAAGCATGGGAGAAAGCATGGAGAATGCATTTTCCTTTGACGAGGAAGCGTTTGCCGAGGCAATAACCTTAAATATGACGGAGCAGGAGATGAGCGAGCTTTTTAATACCATGTTAAGTGATGAGTCTTCAAGCTATGAGGGCAATTTAAGAAAGCTGTCCTATATAGAAACAGACAAGCCGAATTCCATTACCATATATCCGATTGATTTTGAGAGTAAGGAAAAAATAAAAGAAATATTGGATTCATATAATGAGCGTATGAAGCTTGAGGACGAGGATAAGGTTATTGTGTACACTGATATTGTAGGTACGCTGATGAGCTCTGTTACGGATATTACCAATGCGATTACATATGTACTTATAGCATTTGTATCCATATCGCTTGTTGTTTCATCCATTATGATAGGAGTTATCACTTATATCAGTGTATTGGAAAGACGTAAGGAAATCGGTATACTTAGAGCTATCGGTGCGTCAAAGCATAATATATCACAGGTGTTTAATGCAGAGACCTTTATAATCGGATTGCTTGCCGGTATTATGGGTATTATAGTGACACTTATACTGATAGTACCGATTAATCATATAATTGCATCATTTACTGACCAGCCTATAAGGGCGGCGCTTCCGTTCTTTGGAGGAGTCTCCTTAGTATTGCTTTCCGTGATACTTACCTTAATCGGCGGAATAATACCGTCACGTAAGGCGGCAAAGAGCGATCCGGTGGCGGCACTTAGGACTGAATAATATAAAAAAGGAGAATTGGGTATGGATATTTTAGAAGCAATTGAAAAAAGACACTCGGTAAGATCCTATAAGGATGAACCTGTTGCAGAGGATGTTAGAACAAAGCTGGATGCCTTTGTTGAGGAATGTAAAAATGAAAGCGGTCTTTCAATAAAGGTTGTATATGACGATCCGGAGATATTTGATTCAAAGCTTGCACATTACGGTAATTTTAAAAATGCGAATAATCTTATCATAATGGCAGGAGATAAGAATACGGATAATGATGAAAAATGCGGTTACTATGGAGAAAAAATTGCTTTATATGCACAGACTCTCGGGCTTAATACCTGCTGGGCAGCTCTTACATTTAGCAGAGGTAAGGTCAGAAAGATGCTTGATGAGGGTGACAGGTTATGTGTAGTTATAGCCTTTGGATATGGTGAAACTGATGGTGTGGAAAGAAAGAGCAAGAGCATAGAAGAGGTTGTGGCTTCTAAAGGAGATATGCCGGATTGGTTTGAAAAAGGTGTTAAGGCGGCTCTCCTTGCACCTACAGCAGTCAATCAGCAGAAGTTTAAATTTGGCATTAAGGACGGTAAGCCTGTGGCTGTTGTATCAGGCAGAGGACCTTGCGTTAAGGTGGATCTTGGAATTGCAAAATATCATTTTGAGGTTGCAACAGGCAGGAAAGTGTGCTAATATATGCGAATGAAAATTAGATACATGCGATAGTCGGTGCCGATAGACGAAGATTATGCTTATCTTATTTTACATATGGGATGCTGCATATGATAATGTCTTGACGTTAAAAGGGAAGCAGGTGTGAATCCTGCACGATCTCGTCACTGTATTAGAGGAGTATGGGATATGTGCAAATATATGTATTTAAACAGCATATTTTTGCAGCCACTGATAATTAATTTATTGGGAAGGTATATCCTGTATGTGGATGCTTAAGCCAGGAAACCTGCCGATTATTTAGGGTACAGGGATAAAATCCCGGATTACGAGGCATTAATCGTACCGTCAAAACACGAATTATTTCGGGTTCTTCTTTTAATGTCTTTTACTCTTATGTAGAAGACTATTTTATTTTATGGATTTTATTTTCGTACTTGCGTTGTATCACATTAAAGGAGGAAATATTATTATGAGAAAGAAACTTTTGGTACTTGCACTTGCAGGATGTATGGTGCTTGCAGCAGGCTGTGGAAAGGATGAGTCTGACAAGGAGACTACTACAGCAGAGGAGACAACAACAGAGGCAGTCACAGAAGCTACAGAGGAAGAAACCAAAGAGGCTACAGAGGAAGTTACTGAGGAAGCAGAGGAGGAAGATGAGGAGGATTACACTACTGGTGATGCAAGCCTTGATAATCCTTTGAATCAGGATGATATAGGTGAATCAGAGCTTTTGGTTGTAAGCTTTGGTACAAGCTTTAATGATAGTAGAAGACTTACAATCGGTGCCATCGAGGGAGCTCTTGCAGATGAGTTTACTGATTACAGTGTACGTAGAGGCTTTACAAGTCAGATTATAATCGACCATGTAAAGAGCCGTGACGGTGAGGTTATAGATAATGTAGGTGAGGCTCTTGACAGAGCTGTTGCAAATGGTGTTAAGACACTTGTTGTTCAGCCTACACATCTTATGGATGGTTATGAGTATAATGATTTGGTTGATGAGATTAGTCAGTATGCAGATGCATTTGATCAGATTAGCATAGGTGAGCCTCTTCTTACTACAGATGAGGATTTTGAGGCTGTTGCAGAGGCTATCGTTGCAGCAACAAGTGAGTATGATGACGGTAAGACTGCAATCTGCTTTATGGGACATGGTACCGAGGCTGATTCAAACGGTGTATATGCTCATATGCAGGAGGTTCTTGATGAACTTGGATATGAGAATTACTTCATCGGTACTGTTGAGGCAGAGCCAAGTCTTGAGGATTTAATTGCAGCAGTAGGCGAGGGTGAATACGAAAGAGTCGTTCTTGAGCCTCTTATGGTTGTAGCAGGTGACCATGCTAACAATGATATGGCCGGTGATGATGAGGATTCATGGAAGTCAGCCTTTGAAGCAGAGGGCTATGAGGTTGTATGTGTATTAAGAGGTCTTGGTGAATTCGAAGATATCCAGAAGCTTTATATCCAGCATGCCCAGGAGGCTATAGATAAGCTTAATTAATATATTAAAGTATGTACGGTCGAAGCAGATTATCTGTGACTGACAAGCATATGTGTAACTTGCCATCAATTTATGAAATCAGGGTATATGCCATCTCTATATTAGCACGAAATCGATAAACTCGCTTCGTTCAGACATATCGATTTCTGAGCTAATATATTGATGCCATATTGCTGATTTTACACAAATTGGGCAAAATGTTACACATATACTTGTCACTCGCAATTTAATCTGCTTCGACCGATATAGTTTCGAATTTGATTGTTGATATGTTATAATACTATTCACATAAGCCAATATAAGAATATTATAAATTAGAAAAATGTAAGAGGAAAGAAAACTATGAAAAAGTTTTTAAGCAAGGCTGCTATTGTATCATGTTTTATAGCACTGGGATTGACAGGTTGTGGTAATAATAAGAAGGATGATACAACTGCTGTAAGCGAAACAGAAATTACAGAGGAGGCTACAACAGGGGATGCGGCAGCAGAAACCGAAGCTGATACCGAAGAGGCTACTGCATCGGATTCTTCGGATAAGGTTGCCGATGCTTCAGAGATGACAACTATTGATGAGGTTGTTGAAGAGGGTATGGTGCCTGTATATGCAGATCAGGTTAATGATGGAGTATATGATGTTACTGTTTCTTCCAGCTCATCTATGTTTAAGATTGTAAGCTGTGAATTGACTGTAGCAGACGGTAAGATGACTGCAACCATGCATATGAGTGGTACAAGCTATCTTTATCTCTATCCGGGAACAGGCTTGGAAGCAGTAGATGCAGATGAAGCGGATTACATTCCGTTTGATGAAGCGGAGGACGGTTCACACAGCTTTGAATTTCCTGTAGAAGCTTTGGATGAGGGTATACCTTGTGCTGCATACAGCAAGAATAAGGAAAAATGGTACGACAGAACCATACTTTTCCGTGTGGATTCACTTCCTATAGATGCCTTTAAGGAAGGTGTATTTACAACAGTTGATTCTCTTGGACTTTCAGACGGAAATTATTCTGTAGAGGTAAGTCTTGCAGGCGGTTCAGGTAAGGCAAGCGTTGATTCACCGGCTGACATTAAGGTAGAAAACGGAGAATGTATCGCAACTATAGTATGGAGCAGCCCGAATTATGATTACATGGTTGTAAACGGTGAGAAATATCTGCCTGTTAATACAGAGGGTAATTCTGTATTTGAGATACCTGTAACCATATTTGATAAGAATATGAAGGTTATAGCAGATACAACTGCTATGAGTGAGCCTCATGAGATTGAATATATGCTTAATTTTGACTCGTCGACTGTTAAATAATATTTTGAATTTTTACTTATTAAAAACTGGAAAACAATCTGTAGTTTACAATTTATGATTAAATGATAATAATTTATGATTAAATAATAGATTTAAACTGATTACAGTTTTCAGACAGCTTATAGGATAATGAAAAATGAATAATAAAAAAAATAATAATTTACTACTTTGTATCCTGATGATTTTTTCATTAATGTTGACAGGCTGCGGAGCAAAGAAAAAATCTAATAACGAAGTTAGCAGTGACACAGATGCAATTAATGAAGAAGCCCCTTTGATAGAGGGGCTTCATTTTAAAGAAATTGTTCCGCTTGATTATGCAAAGTGGTTTACTATTTACAGATATGAGGAAGGTTATTCTCTTATCAGTGTAAGTGACGGAAGGAATTATTTACTTGTGCCTGAGGGTAAGGTTGTCCCTGATGGTGTAAAGGATTATTTTATAATTAAAAAGCCTGTTTCTAATATATATCTTGCTTCAACCTCAACTATGGCGCTATTTAACGCTATGGATGCACTTGATGTGATAGGAACCACATCTCTTAATGCAAATGACTGGTATATAGAAGCAGTAAGAGAGGCTATGGAGGATGAAAGTATTGTCTTTGCAGGTAAGTATTCGGAGCCTGATTATGAATATCTGATGGATGATGAATGTAAGCTTGCCATAGAAAATACGATGATTCTTCATACCCCTGAAGTTCAGGAAAAATTGGAAGAACTTGGAATTACGGTTTTTATCGACTGCTCAAGTTACGAGGATCATCCTCTTGCAAGAAGCGAATGGATAAAGGTTTATGCAGAGATAACAGACAGACAGGACGAAGCAGATGCATTTTTTGCAGAGCAGAAAAAATATGTTGAGGAGCTTTCGGATTATGAAAGTACGGGCAAAACTGTCGCATATTTTTATATAAATGAATCCGGCTCTGTTGTCGTGCGAAAGACCTCTGATTACATACCGAAGATGATTGAGATAGCAGGCGGAGATTACATATTTGATGACCTTGGAGCTGATGATGAAAAAGCATCATCGAGCACAAACATTACCATGGAAGAGTTTTATAATACTGCGAAGGATGTTGACTATCTTATATATAATGCAACCATTGATAATCCGCTTCACAGTATAGATGAATTAATAGATAAAAATGCGCTGTTCGCAGAGTTTAAAGCAGTTAAAAATGATAATGTATGGTGTACGGAAAAGAATATGTTTCAGGCTACGGATGTTATAGGAAATATAATCGGAGATTTCCATACTGTTTTGACTGACGAAAGTGCCGAAACGCTTGAATTCCTTTATAGGATACATTGAGTTCTTTTTGACAAATTGAGTGTGTAGACAAGTTTCAACGCAAACACACTCAATTTGATTTACACAGTGATAAAGTATATAATATGTTTGGTTATTATATACAATTTGGAGAAAGATAAGATATGAAAAAAAAGAGAGATTTGAATGATATTGAGATTAATAATTCAGGCAACAGAATGAGATATACCTTATTCTTTTTTTTCATGTTTGTTTTGTTTGTTGTTATTACAATTTTGAATATTAATATCGGTTCGGTTGATATTTCCGTACCGGATATTTTTAAGATTATTTTTTTGAGAGAGGGAGAGAAGGGCTATTATAATATTATCTGGCATATCAGACTTCCGAGGATTTGCATGGCTGCGATTTTAGGCGGAGCACTTTCGCTGTCTGGACTTTTGCTTCAGATTTTTTTCAATAATCCTATTGCAGGTCCTTATATTCTCGGTATCTCTTCGGGTGCCAAAATGGTGGTTGCGCTTACCCTTGTTTTCTTTCTTGAGAGATTCGGGAGGGTTTCATCCATTTCTCTTGTTATTGCGGCATTTGCCGGTTCTATGCTCTCGATAGCATTTATTCTTGTTTTATCCAGATACATTAAGTCTATGTCGGTTCTTATAATCGGCGGTATAATGATTAATTATATCTGCTCGGCCATTACGGATTTTATCATAACCTTTGCAAGCGATTCGGACATTATCAATCTTCACGGCTGGTCACTCGGAAGCTTTTCGGCTTCTAACTGGCGTGATGTTTTTATTGCATTTGTTATAGTAACGATTACATCGATTATCATATTTATACTTGCAAAGCCGATAAGTGCATTTTTGCTCGGAGAAGCTTATGCAAAAAGTGTAGGAGTAAATATAAGGGTGTTCAGGGTTGTGCTTATTCTTTTGTCGAGCGTTCTTTCGGCATGTGTGACAGCTTTTGCAGGCCCTATATCCTTTGTCGGTATCGCGGTGCCTCATCTTATAAAGAGAGGGCTTCGTACTTCCAAGCCAATAATTGTTATACCGGCATGCTTTATAGGCGGAAGTATATTCTGCATGGTATGTGACCTTATAGCGAGAACTGCATTTTCACCGACACAGCTTAATATAAGCACGGTTAC
>CALGGL010000349.1 GCA_937915975.1 uncultured Lachnospiraceae bacterium
ACACGTGCCATGCGAGTACATTTTTATATACTGTCGGAATAGGTAAAATGTGAAAAGGTGCCTGTTCCTGTACTTTCTACTCTCTGTTTTTTAGTACCTCTGCCGGTGTGATTTTGTTTATCTTTCCGGTGAGGAGTCTGTTTACAATTAGGTAGAACACAATTATGCCCACGTAGATAATCAGGTAGAGATACCATGGGTAACCAAGCTTCATGGTGCAGGCTATATTTGGCACAAACATAGGGTAGACCTTGTTCATAATAAGCTTGGCAGCCGGGATACAGATAAGTCCGCCTACAGCAATTATTGCAAAGTTTCCGTTTAGGTAAAGCTGGCGGATTTCTTTAGGTCTGTAGCCAAATATTTTGATGAGAGAGATGCCGTATGAGGAACGGTCAATCATAACATTCATCATAAGGAACATAACCACGCAGAAGATAACGCTTCCGGCGATAATCAGAGTCCATATAAGACTTTGCATCTGGTCGATGAATACGCCTGCGCTTTTTTCGATGTCGGACTTTGAGGTTATCGAGTAAAGGCGGCCCTTTTCGATATCGAGCTCCTTGTCCGAATAAACCACGTTGAAGTAATCCTCATCCTGACCAAATAATTCTCTCATACTTTCAATATCCATAAATATCGTAAAGCCCGGAGAGTAATCCACCACATCCGTTACTGTAAAGGCATAGTCCATGTCTGCTGTAAGATCGGTAAATATAACCTTATCACCCTCTTTGTAGCCGTATCGTTCATAGATTGAGTTATTGATAACTGCTTTATTTTTGCCCTTTTTAGGCTTGGCATCAAAAAATGGGTTATCGTCGTCGATACCGATTACAGTGACATCAAGGGTGTAGCCCATGCAGTCGGTGCTTAAGGTTTCTATGTAAGCTGCCTCGCCTCCAGACGGCACTTCCTTGCCCGGATATTTATAATAATACATGTATTCGTATTTGGTTTCATTTATATTGTCATGCTTGACGCTCATACACATGACATAGCAGTCAAGACCGAGTATAACCACTAAAAGCGATATAAGCATACCAAGTACAACAGTCGCTGCAGAGCGTGCCTCACGAAGCATCTGTCTTGTTCTGAAAATGTGAGGAAAGCTCTTGCCCTTTATGTTTACCTGCTTGTAGCTTCTTGCCTTTTGCTCATTTTTAATAAGTGAAAGCGCGGTTTGAGAAAGCTTTTTATTGATTACAAGTACATTTACGATTGCACTTATAACCGGTGGTAAAACGAGTGCGTATATCAAAAGGTAAACCGGAAATACCAAATCATACTCAGGGAGTGAGAAATAGTTGTAGGTATCTGCAGTTTGATTGCCGATTCCGACCGGAGAAAAGCCGATTGCGGTACCTATCACGCCTCCGATAAATGCGATGATTGTAGGAAGTGTGATGTAGTGGCGCAAAAGCTCCTTTTTCTTTACGCCCAAGGCATACAAGGCACCGATTACACTTGACTCGCGCTCTATCTGATGGACTACAAATACAGATATAACATAAGCAAATAGTATAAGGACAATTACTCCGGCGATAAGTCCACCGTTTTTATCCATGACAACATCACCGGCTGCGCCCTCGATACGGATGTTGTCTGCTGCAGTTATGAAGTTGGTGAGGTTGTCGATGTCTATGTCAAATATTTCATCCAAAAGCTCATCCACATCCTCCATGGCATCGCTTACGCCATCATATAGCTGACCCGTACCGTCTGCTGCTTCGCCGACCACTTCGGTGTAATCATATATTCCGTTTTTAAAATCTGCCAGGCTGTCTAAAGATGCCTTAAGGCTCTTTAAATCGGCAGAATCTGTGAGTGCTATAAGCTCATCAAGAGTTTTTTCATAGTTTTCTTCAGTGAGCTCGGTGCCTGGCATAGCTGCACCTATCGTAGCATTTGCCTGATTAAGATAGTTGTCAAATAATGTGTCGGCAGCATCTCTTAAATCCTGACTGTGAGAATCAAGCTCTGTCATGCCGTCGTGAAGCTCTACTGAACCATCGTATAACTCGTCAAGACCATCTTCAATCATCTTTCTGTTTTCAAGCACATCATCTATTGTCTGTCTGAAATATTTATTTTCGACCTTGGTATAATCAAAATCTAAATCCTTGATTTTTTGCTTTAGTTCATCATCTGTAGTACCTTTTGCAAGTCTGTATGCGTAGACATATTCTTCTGCAACCTGAGCGGAATTGTCTCTTATATAGGCATACTGGCTGTCGGTTACAAATAAAAGTCCGAACTGCTCTGACTGAACAGCAGTATCCGAAAAGCTTTGTAAGGTCTGATCATAATCAGGAACAGAACCGATTCCGACTACCGTTAGCTTAACGCCGCCGATTTCAAGTACATCGCCGAGAGAGTAATCATTTACTTCCGCAAATCGTCTTTCTAAAACTGCCTCGCCGTCAGCATTTGCCATGCGGCCTTCTTTAAGCTGGATGAGGTCGATGTCCTTACGGTTCTTAAATAATCTCAAGGTCTGGGAACTGTTTAAGGAAATGTCTATATAAAACATTTCTTCTATAAGTGTTCCATCAGAAGATAGTGAGGCAAGCTCATCGTCAGTAAGAGGAAGGAATACTGAAAACTGACCATCCTCGGTTTTACTGATGGAGCGGTACTTTTCGGTACCATGCAATATAACCTCCGCTGAACCTACTATACCTACCACGAGATAGATGCCGAGGACAATTAAAAGTATGAGTGCTATATATCTGCCGAGATTTGATTTTAAATCTCTGGGCAGTCTTTTTCTAAGTACCTTTTTCATTTATAAATCCTCCAGTTCTGCCGCAGGGACTCTCGTTTCATTTTCGTAATCCTTTTTCACAAGTCCGTCCTTGATAATGATTACCTTATGTACCATATTTTTGATGGAATTGTTGTGAGTTACGATAAGCATGGTTGTTCCATATTTTTTATTGATTTCCTCAAGCAAAATGAGTATGTCTCTTGAGGTTTTGGAATCAAGGGCACCGGTTGGCTCATCGCATAAAAGAAGCTTTGGATTTTTGATAAGAGCTCTTGCGATAGCACACCTTTGCTGTTGTCCGCCGGAGAGATGGGCAGGAAATTTATTTTGGTGCTCGGTAAGGCCAAGTACCTCCAAAAGCTCATCCATATCAAGCGGATTTTCCGAAAGGAAGCTGCAAACCTGTATATTTTCTCTAACCGTGAGGTTAGGAACAAGGTTGTAAAACTGAAATATAAAGCCCAGATTATCACGCCTGTAATCCGAAAGCTCATTTGGCTTGAGTCCAAAGATTTCCTGACCGTCAACCGTAACTGAACCGGAATCCATGGTATCAAGTCCACCGATACAGTTAAGTAAGGTTGATTTACCTGAACCGCTGGTGCCTTGGATTACGCACATCTGTCCCTGTTCAACTGAAGTGCTTACACCCTTAAGAACCTGAATATAGCTGGAGTCCTTACCGTAGCTTTTTTTAACATTTTTTACTTCGAGATACATATCAATATTCCTCCGTTTTTTATAGTTTAGTTAATATCAAATGGTTAGTGAGTTTGAACTAACTTTATATTTATTTTTTTAGGCGGTTTTAACCGCCTTATTATTATTTTAATTATTTAACTGCCTTATATGTTAAACTAATTTACTTAAGCAACAGTTTTTCTACGAGATATCTTTATCTTCAAGTATATACTTCATCCAGCCATCAACCATAAAATCCATAAGAGGCTTAATATGCTTTAATGCTTTTTTTTCATCCGGCTCATGAATTATCAGATGAACAAATGCATTAATCTGCATATGGCTGAAGTAATGAAGAATATAATCATTTACCTTTTTTCCGGGAACGGCAGCGGCAAATCTTTGTGCAAGCTTTAAGTATGATTCGTCAGTAAAGTCAATCAGTTTATCAACCACATCCTCATAGACAGAACCGGCTGATTTTTCCAGCAAAAGAAGCATAGCATCGCGATCCTCATAAAGTGCCGGAACGAGAAGCTCCGCTAATTCATCATGATCACCGGATTTATGCTCGTAGGTATTAAAATCTTCAGAAGCCTCCTCGCTGTAGTGAGTAGTGATGATATCCATAACCTTTTTAAGGGGTTCATCTACTATAGCTCCAAAAAGTCCGTTCTTATCCTTAAAAAAGAAATAAATCGCTCCGGTTGTGAGCCCCGCATCCGCACTTATCTTACGGAGAGAAGCCTTATTAAAGCCCTTTTCCATGAATTCCTTTTTTGCAGATTCTATTAATTTTATTCTGTTTTCAGGATTATCGTTCATACTATTACACCAATATTTTATAAAAATCTACTTAATCCATAATACATAACACTGTTACGTAACGGTGTTATCTTACAACATAAATCAATTTTTGTCAACAGGAAATATTTAAAAAAGGTCAGAAAATATCAAGTAATATAAAATGTCAAGTAAAATAAATGTGAAAACTATGATAATAATTTGTTTTAAAGTTAGCAAGAAAATGTTTGTTGACAAGGTATATATCATGATATATACTTTTCTTAAGAGGAGGTGATAAAATGTTGACAGCTAAAATATTTGAAAATGGAAGGAGTCAGGCCGTAAGACTTCCTAAAGAATATCGATTTAATCAGGATGAGGTTGCTATAAATAAGGTAGGCGATATAGTTTTTCTTGTACCAAAAGAGAATAAATGGGCTGGATTTTTAGAAAGCTTTAAATTCTTTACTGAAGATTTTTTAAAAGATGAGAGTAGCTTTTTTATTAGTCAGGAGCGTGAAGAATTTTGAAATATATGTTAGACACCAATATATGTATATATACAATCAAGCACAGATCAGAGTTACTTTTAAGCAGATTTATGCAGCATGATCCTGACGAAATATGCATATCATCAATTACTTATGCGGAACTTATGTATGGAGTATGGAAAAGTCAGGCAAAAGAAAAAAATGAATTGGCTGTATCGTTATTTTTATCGCCAATCACAATAATTGATTTTGATGATAGTGCTGCAAGAGAGTATGGTATGATTCGAGCAGATCTTAAAAAAAAAGGCACACCTATAGGTCCTATGGATATGCTTATTGCAGGACATGCAAAATCTGTTGGTTTAATTCTTGTTACCAATAATAAAAGAGAATTTGAGAGGGTAGATAATCTTGTTATAGAAGATTGGACAGAAGAAACGAACCTATAATCTGTTAATCTGTAAGGACTCGTCCCTATGTCACAACACGTGGCGGTATTCAAGCGGCAGCATACCGTAATATTCTTTGAAAATTTTTGCAAATCTTCCCTGATTACTGTAGCCGCATATACTTGCGATATCTGATATAGAAAGACCGCTGTTTTTCAAAAGATCGGACGCTTTTTTAAGCCGTATGCTTCTCATATAATCGGAGACAGTCATTCCAAACATTGCGGAAAAATAGTTTTTCAGGCTGGTTTCACTAACATTTAGCTTCTCTGATATTTCACGCATGGATATGTGTTTTGAGATATCAAAAGTCAGCATTTCGTATACCTCTTTTGCAAGCTTTGCCTGATTTTTAGTAAGGTAAGAACTGGTTGCGGGTATAACACTTTTGCTGTTGGTAAGGTGATGAAGTATCTTAAGTATATTTAATTTTATGAGTCCCTTGTCGGGGCTTTTGCTATTGTATAATTCAAGCCAGAGTCTTTGCATACTGATATTGGTTTCAAGTAAAGTGAGCTTTTCCTTGTTATTGTACTTATAGGCTAAGGTGTCAAGGTTTATATTGAACTGCTTTAATACATCTCTTGTTTCATCAGTAAACATATCTTCATATATAAATATCTCAAATCCCAGATAATATCCTGATGGATAATAAAATTCATCGCGTACTGTGTAGGAGCCAACACTTGTGTAGTTATCTTTGACATATTTATATACATTTTCCGAAATCTTAAATTCACATCTTCCTGAAATACAGTAGTTAATCAGGAAGATTTTTTTTTCAGATAAAAAATCATTCATAGGTATATTTTTGACATGAACATCATTTAGACAAACATATATACCGGGAAGAAAAGGATAGAAGGTATTGTCGACATATCCGTCTTCAAATTCGCTGTGAAGAGTGATTATATCGTCAAATACCAAAGGAAAATCAGTGTAAAATTTGTGTGAAAAATCGTCCTTTTTCATATGATTAAATCCCCCTTTTACTTAAAGAATATTATCATTTTATCATCACGAAAACAAGTGCTAAAATGTCCTTTTTTGTCAAAATGGTATAGAAAGTTAGTTATAACTAACATATAATATGGTTTGCTTTAATAATAATATATAGGAGAATGATGAATTATGAGTCTGACAGAACTAAAGAATGGCGAAAGAGCCTCTATAGTCCGGATTGACGGTGACAGAAGGTATCTTTCAAGAATTACATCAATTGGTCTGAATGTAGGCTGTAAGGTGGAGATGCTTCAAAATGTTAAGAAAAAGCCACTCCTTATCTATGGCAGGGATACTATGATTGCCTTGAATCGTGAGGAATCAGAGAGAATTAAGGTGGAGGTTATTGCATAATGGATAATACAAAAAACATAGCGCTTCTTGGGCAGCCAAATTCAGGTAAATCCACTGTTTTCAATTCACTGACAGGAATGCATCAGCATGTGGGAAACTGGCCGGGTAAAACTGTTGAGAAGAAAGAGGGAACATTTACTCATAACGAGGTGACATATAAGGTGGCGGATCTTCCGGGTTCATATTCCCTGTCTGCAAACTCGGATGAGGAGATAGTCACAAGAGATTACATAACAAAAAAAGATCTTGACCTTGTTTGTCTGTTGGCAGATGCGTCACAGCTTGAAAGAAGTATGTATATGCTTGCGGATTATGCAGGAATCAAAACTCCTGTTATGCTTGTGCTCACCATGATGGATGTGGCAGAGGCTAAGGGAAAGAAGGTTGATGTTAATAAGCTTTCTGAGAAACTTGGAATTGAGGTGTGCAGCATAGTTGCATATGATAAGAAAAGCTATGATTCCTTCTTTAAGTGTCTTGAAAAAGCCATAAGCAGCGGAAAGACGTTAAATGCTGACAATCTGTATGAAGCGGATAATATATAATAATACATGCCGGCAGGGCACATACGTGACTGC
>CALGGL010000350.1 GCA_937915975.1 uncultured Lachnospiraceae bacterium
TGTTCACCTTCCACTTACGCAGGAGGCACAGGCAGAGTGTAGATTTATGCTTCTCTCTCCTAACAACTTACTTAAGCCTTCAGATGGTGGCCCTGTTGCCGTTCCTTCTCAGGATATGGTACTCGGTATCTACTATCTGACTATGGAAAAGTATGCAGAGCTTTCAGAGGAAGAAGCAAAGACTGCAAATATTGTAAAGGAATATAAGTCCAAGGACGAGGAAAAGAACATAAAGGGCTTAATCAAGGATTGTCAGGAGGGTAAGGTAGATCTTTCCGATATCGTTAAGGTTAAGGTTGTTTCCAAGATGTCCAAGGATAAACAGACAGTATTCTATAAGGATATTGTAAGCTCAGCAAGAAACTTTATCGGACCTATGTTTAAAAGTACAAACCGTGCACTTCTTGCATATGAAAACGGTAAGATTACTTTACATCAGAAGATTAAGGTTGAACGCTCGGTAGTTACTGAGTCAGGTGAGAAGATTACAAAGTTTATCGATTGTACATTGGGAAGACTTATATTTAATGAGATAATCCCTCAGGACTTAGGCTTTGTAGACAGAACTAATCCTGAAGATATGCTTGAGCCGGAGATAAACTTCCATGTTGGTAAGAAAGATTTAAAGAAGATTCTTGATAAGTGTATAAATATACATGGAGCAACAAAAACCGCAGAGGTTCTTGATGATATCAAGGCAATGGGATATAAGTTCTCCACAAGAGGAGCTATAACCGTATCAATTTCCGATATGACCGTTCCTGCTGCTAAGAAAGAGATTCTTGAGGATGCACAGCAGGTTGTTGATAAGCTCAATAAGACCTATGCAAGAGGTCTTATGACAGATGAAGAAAGATATAAGTCGGTTGTTAAGGTTTGGGAAGAGGCGGATAAGAAGCTTACTAAGGCGCTTCTTGACGGACTTGACAAATACAATAATATCTATATGATGGCTGACTCCGGTGCCCGTGGTTCTGATCAGCAGATTAAGCAGCTTGCAGGTATGCGTGGACTTATGGCAGATACTACAGGTCGTACAATCGAGCTTCCTATCAAGTCTAACTTCCGTGAAGGACTTGACGTTTTGGAATACTTCATTTCGGCGCATGGAGCTCGTAAGGGACTTTCGGATACGGCACTTCGTACAGCCGATTCAGGATACCTTACACGTCGTCTTGTTGATGTATCACAGGATCTTATCATACGTGAGGTTGATTGCTGTGAGGAACAGGATGAGAAGCCGGGTATGTATGTGAGAGCTATCTATAACGGAAATGAAGTTATAGAGAAGTTTGAGGATAGAATAACAGGCCGTTATGCAGCAGAGAGCATCTTTGATAAGGACGGAAATATGATTGTAAAGAAGAATCATATGATTACTCCTAAGAGAGCTGCAAATATCATTAAGAATGGTCTTGATGAGGACGGAGTTCCGTTTACGGATCCGGAAGAAGGAAAGGTCAGAAGAGATGCCAAGCTTAAGATAAGAACAATCCTTACCTGTAAGTCGCATCTTGGAATCTGTTCAAAGTGTTATGGTGCTAACATGGCAACAGGACAGCCTGTACAGGTAGGTGAGGCTGTTGGTATCATAGCTGCACAGTCAATTGGTGAGCCGGGTACACAGCTTACAATGCGTACTTTCCATACAGGTGGTGTTGCCGGTGATGATATTACTCAGGGTCTTCCAAGAGTTGAGGAGCTCTTTGAGGCAAGAAAACCAAAGGGACTTGCGATTATCGCAGAGTTCGGCGGTGAGGTTGAGATAAGAGAGACCAAGAAGAAACGCGAGGTTGTTATAACCAATAAGGAAACAGGTGAGTCAAAGGCATATCTTATTCCTTACGGTTCAAGAACCAAGGTTGTAGACGGTCAGATACTTGAAGCCGGTGATGAGCTTACAGAGGGTTCGGTTAATCCACACGATATCCTTAAGATTAAGGGAATTCGCTCCGTACAGGATTATATGATCCGTGAAGTTCAGAAAGTTTACAGACTTCAGGGTGTTGATATCAACGATAAGCATATCGAAGTAATTGTAAGACAGATGCTTAAGAAGGTTAGAATAGAGGAAAGTGGAGATACCGAATATCTTCCGGGTACATTCGTTGATGTTCTTGATTATGCAGAGATTAACGAGATGCTTGAGGAAGAGGGCAAGAAGCCGGCAGTAGGTACACAGATAATGCTTGGTATAACCAAGGCTTCACTTGCAACCAATTCATTCCTTTCAGCTGCATCATTCCAGGAGACTACAAAGGTTCTTACCGATGCCGCCATCAAGGGCAAGGTTGATCCGCTTATCGGTCTTAAGGAAAATGTTCTTATTGGTAAGCTTATTCCTGCCGGAACAGGTATGAAGAGATATCGTTCGGTTCAGCTTGATACAGGCAGAGTTAATCATGAGTTTGATGATGCTGAGGCTTCAGAATATGTTGAGTATGATGAAACTTCGGATGCTTATGAGAATGAGGATGATGTTACTGATGAAACTGTTGATATGGCAGATACTGATGAAGCTGTAGAAACTGATAACACAGTCGCAACAACCGAAGAAGAGTAAATAAAAGAATGTGTAAACGGTCAAAAAAATAAATATATCACCCGGAACACAATAAATAAGACAGGTGCTTAGCATAGCGTGAGCGACAGTGAGCTATGCGGGTACCTGTCTTATTTATTGTGCTCGGGTGGACATTTCTTAAATCATGCTCCGTTTACACATTACTTTTTGGTTTTCTGGGGCTTTGGGTCGTTTAATTCGATACCTGCAAGAGGCATAGTTACGGTTTCGATTACCAGCATAAATATGAACAGCATAATTGCAACGGATACAAGATATGAGTGCAGATATATCTCGTAGCCGGTGTTTTTCTCAAAGTTTATAATGCAATCCATAATTGCAAGCGGTGCCATAACAAGTACAAACAGGAAAATATGTACCATATCCATAGCTTTACGTTCTTCGTCGCTGTCAAGACAGAAAATCAATGGCACAAATAATAAAATAAGTGAAGTTTCCATCTCAGCGAAAGGACCGGCAATTACAAAAAGAGTCAGGGCAAGAATACGCTTCCACTTTGATTTACTTATGAATCCGCAAACTATCAAGCCTATTACAAGAACTGCCCATATGATATATTTGATTATACTGCTGTTAGAAAGCACATTATATCCGAGTGACATTGACAGAATATCCAAACCTGCAAAAATATCGGTTCGGTATGCAGCTCCCCCATCCTGAATACTGCTTATAACTTCAGGAATGTTTGAGAATATTTTTCCAATTGCGGATATGCCTCCCACAAAGAAAGAAGGGATAATATAAAGTAAAACACTGTATATCAGCTCGAAAAGAGTGTCTTTAAATCTTTTCTCTCTAAGTAAAAGAACAATAAATACTATTATATAAGGCTTAACAGCTACTGCCAAAGCAAGTGACAGAAGACTTAAATGTCTTACATATGCCTTTTCGCTATCATAGTTAAGCACGAACAGTAAAAGGAAAATCAAAGCAAGAATTATAATGTTTCCGCGCTCATAATTATAAATCATAGGCGCCGAGAAAAGACAAAGGAATAAAAACCATACCTTTGTTATCGTTTTTCCTTTCTTGATATTATAAATGATAATTGACAGTGCTGCGGTTGTAACTGCAGCAAAAAATACGTAAATTACGGTTGTTTCCGAAAAATGTGTATAATAGGATTTATCAAGATCGGAAGAGCACACGTCTGAACTCCAGTCACGATCAGA
>CALGGL010000351.1 GCA_937915975.1 uncultured Lachnospiraceae bacterium
TACACTATAAAAGAAATTGCGAAGAAAAATTATTCGATTGTCCACAAAGCTTTGAGGAAATTTCCGATTTTTAAATTTAACAATCTGAAAAAAATTTTTCCGAAGTTGAAGTCAACAAAAAATTTTATTACAGATGAAAATTTTCTCGGCGAAATTAAAATTGCCGACCATTATACAGAGTGACTTTCTGTTTCCGCCTCGTTGGTCATTTGCATCAACTCTCCTTTTCAATTCAGTGCATAACGCCCTAAACTGCAGGTTCTCTGCAGTATTTTGGAACAGTTTCGGTCTGTACACAAGAAGAGGCATAAATAATATGTAAATGCTTAATATGCAAATTTACCTATTTTATTAAAAATATTTAATCCTGTTAAAAATGCACTAATTGCAATTAACACAATAGAAACAATTGTACCTGAAATTTCTTTATCTATCCCTTTGTATAAACAAAAATCCATAATGATTTGTCCGTCACCCACAGGAGTCACAAAGCTGTCATGCTTTTCAGCAGTATATCCGGTCATCGGTTGGAACCAATGAGTATAATGTGTCGCTCCATTTTCTACTGCCCACTCCTTCATCGCTACCGCAACCGAATTGGCTACGTCAAGCTCCAGGTGAGTATTATTTTCGATTGTCTTCTTTAATGCCTTATAGATGTCCTTTGGTAACTTATCTCTCATAATCTTATCGTTGAAAACTAAGCTGCCATACATTTCCGGAACATTCTTTGCCATAGCAAAAACCTCTCTTTCATTCACCGACATTCGGCTTAATATTTTAAAAATAGAAATAAAAAAGGGCGCCTTAGAAGTATTATCTTCTAAAGCGCCTTTGCTTTACGTGAGATAGTATTGCACAAATAAAATTATTTGTCAAGAAATTTTTTCAAAAATTTTTTTATTTTTTTATTCAGTATTTTTCAATATCTTTTTTATTTACACAACTCTGCCACGATAGTATTTATAAGCTTTCCGTCTGCCTTTCCTTTTAGAGCAGGCATAACCTCTTTCATAATCTGTCCCTTATTCTTGCTTGCTATAACCTCGGCAAAGTTGTCATTAAGGAATTTCTTAATTTCATCCTCGCCCATCATCTGTGGAGCGTATTCCTTAATTACATCATATCTGAACTGATACTCCTCCTTAAGGTCTGTTCTATCTGCCGGACAGCTGTCAAGCTGTTCCTTTGCGGTCTTTAAGGATTTAAGTATAACCTGGTCAACAAGCTCATCCTTTATGTCATCTCTTGTTCCTGCATCTATGGCAGCCTTTTTTACATCTGAAACTAAGGATGATATGGCATCCTTTCTTGCCTTATCACGTGCCTTCATAGCTGCTATCATGTCCTTTTGTAAAGTATCAAATTGCATTGTTTTTACCTCTTTTCCTTTATTTTTTTCATTTATTGAAGTATCCTTTAAAAATTACTTTTCGGCTCCTTTTTCGGCTCCCTTCCGGCTCCTTTTCGGCTTTTTTTCAGTTCTTTTTCGACTCCTTTTCGGCTCCTTTTTTGGCTCCTTTTTTGGCTCCTTTTTTCGATTCCTTATATATTATCACTAATCGGAATACATAATATTTATTATAACATCTCAATTATCTTATCAAGTATCTTTCCTGCAGCCTCATCCTTGCTCATTATCGGAAGCTCGGTGGTATCCTCTCTTGTTATAAGTGTAATAACATTCGTATCCGTTCCGAAGCCTGCACCCTCAACCCTAAGACTGTTGGCAGCTATCATATCTACATTTTTCTTTTCAAGCTTTGCTCTTGAATTCTCGATAAGGTTCTCGGTTTCCATGGAAAATCCGCAGATAATCTGTCCCTCGCGTTTAGTAGCTCCAAGCTCCTTAAGGATATCCTTGGTTCTGCCAAGAGGGATGCTCATATCATCATCCTTTTTCTTGATTTTCTCATCAGCAACCGTAATCGGTGTATAATCCGCTACTGCTGCCGATTTGATAATGATATCAGATTCGTCCTTATACTTCATAACAGCATCATACATATCTGCCGCGCTTACAATATTTACCACCTCTACAAATGGTGGTGGTGCTATGGCGGTTACACCTGATACAAGGATAACTCTTGCACCTCTTTCCATAGCATTTCTGGCGATGGCATAACCCATCTTACCCGAAGAATGATTGGTTATATATCTTACAGGGTCTATAGCCTCCTGTGTCGGTCCGGCAGTTACAAGTACTGTCTTGCCTGCTAAGTCTTTTTCGTGCTTTATCTCTTTTAATATATAATCAAGCAAAACCTCTTCACTCGGAAGCTTTCCGGCACCCACATCACCGCATGCCAGTCTTCCGCTTGCAGGCGATACAATCTCCATACCGTAATGCTCAAGCTTCTTAAGGTTATCCTGTAGTATAGGATTTTCAAACATATTGGTATTCATGGCAGGAGCGATAAGCTTCTTGCATTTGCATGCCATAACGGTAGTGGTAAGCATATCGTCAGCTATACCGTTTGCAATCTTGCCTATAACATTGGCAGAAGCCGGAGCTATCATAACAACTGCTGCCTTTTTTGCAAGTGCAACATGCTCAACACTGTACTGGAAATTTCTGTCAAATGTATCCACAAGACATTTATTACCCGTCAGTGTTTCAAAGGTAATCGGATTAATAAAATTGGTTGCATTTTTAGTCATTATGACCTGAACATCGGCATTTAATTTAACCAGCATGCTTGCCAGATTGGCAATTTTATAAGCTGCTATACTTCCTGTAATGCCGAGTATAACTGTTTTTTTCTTAAGCATCTTTGTATCCTCCTTTTTTAATTATTACTCCAAACACTTCCGTTGATTTACTGTCGGTAATAATTAGTAAAAAACCAACACTTTAAATCCTACATAAAATCCTCTGTAAGTAATCCATGCTTCATCCTACATAAAATCCTCTGTAAGTAATCCATGCTTCATCCTACATAAAATCTTCCGTAAGAAGTCCATGCTTCTCATATCTTGATACATTTGCAATTTTGTTATTATCATCCACAAATACTACATAAGGCTTATTATCCTTTGCCTCCTCAGGTGTCATCTGGGCATAGCACATTATGATAACCTTATCACCTATATCTACAAGCCTTGCTGCCGCACCGTTAAGGCATATCATTCCGCTGCCTTTTTCACCTGCGATGACATAGGTTTCAAGCCGGTTGCCGTTATTTACATCTACCACCTGAACCTTCTCGTATTCATATATTCCGGCAGCCTCCATAAGTGCCTCGTCTATGGTTATGCTTCCGACATAATCCACATCCGCCTGAATAACCGTAGCTCTATGAATTTTACTTTTAAGGACATTTAAAATCATTTTTTCCTCTTTTCTTTCAGGTATCTTTGATTTTGATTAATTGAATTATCAAAATCAAAGATACCTGCCAAGTTTTATATAAATCTTTTATTTTAAAAGCTATAATTATATAGTTGCCATAAAGTTATCTATCAGCCTTGCCTCGCCGCCTATGTTGACTGCGATTGCGCAGAGGATTTCTCCCTTTATGGTGTCTATGCTCTTCATAGTATTGACATCAACGATTTCAACATAATCTATAGTTGCAAGAGGTTCTGCTTCGATAAGATCTCTCATAGCCTTTTTAACCTTAGCAGCGTCTCTTTCTCCATCTTCTACCATCTTCTTAGCCATAAATATGGAACGGCTTAAAACAAGTGCAGCCTCTCTTGACTTTGGCGAAAGATAGGTATTTCTTGAGCTCTTTGCAAGACCGTCTGCTTCTCTTATAATCGGACATCCGACTATCTCGATATCCATATTTAAATCCTTGACCATACGCTTAACCACTGCAAGCTGCTGTGCATCCTTCTCACCGAAATATGCTCTGTCAGGTGTAACTATATTGAAAAGCTTATTTACAACTGTACAAACTCCTCTGAAATGTACAGGCCTTGAAAGTCCACAAAGTGCCTCGGTAAGTCCTGTCATATCAACAAATGAGCAAAAGCCTTCGTCATACATCTCCTCCGGCTCCGGATGAAAGATAAGGGATGCTCCTGCTGCCTCACAAAGCTTTGCATCTGCATCCAAATCTCTCGGATAGCTGGCAAGATCCTCTGTCGGTCCAAACTGCATAGGATTTACAAATACACTGACAACTACGCGGTCATTTTGTGAAACCGCCTTATCGATAAGACTTTTATGACCTTCGTGAAGATAACCCATAGTCGGAACAAGACCGACTGTAAGTCCTTCCTTTCTCCACGCTTTAACTCTGTCTCTTACTTCCTTTATAGTTGATACGATTTCCATATCCGTTTTCCTCCATTCATAATGTAAAACAGGCGTGAGCCTTGTCACATTTTAATAAATTATATTTGATTGTGAGTTTTGACAATCCCATAAGCAGACCGTTTTTTAACGTCGGTACTTAGCGAGGATACCCGAGCTTAGTACCGCTACGTTAAAAACCGAGTGAGAACGTGTCTGCGTTGGGATTAGTCAAAACGAGCAATCTCAAAAAATATATCCATTGTGACAAGGCTCACGCCCTATGTCACTTTTAGTATAACTTTTCAATTACATCGTCATCTATCGCATAAGTTTGCTTTGCTTCAGGATAAGTGCCTGCCTTAACCTCTTCGATATAAGCCTTGAAGGCCTCAGTCATAATCTGTCCTGTCTCGGCAAATCTTTTAACGAACTTCGGCGTAAAATCCGAGAACATTCCAAGCATATCCTGATATACGAGAACCTGTCCATCGCATACATTGCCTGCTCCGATACCAATTGTAGGAACTGAGATCTCCTTTGTCACGATCTCTGCAATCTTGGCAGGTACGCACTCAAGAACTATGGCAAATGCTCCGGCTTCCTCAAGAAGCTTTGCATCATTGATAACGGCTATTCTTTGATTGAAGCCTATCCTGATAACGGCAAATACGCTCTTACCATTATGTTTGACAATCGCGGAAAATTGATCGAATGGTATTTTGA